>JBBQHV010000094.1:0-7231 GCA_038324295.1 Chthoniobacterales bacterium | reverse complement strand
ATGGCGCCTGCGGAAGGGCGTGAACGCCGCTAAAACGAAATCTGCGCGCCGACGCCGATGCTCGGAGCAAAGACGTTGTAGGAGCGCCCGCCGGCGTTCGAGTAGTTGCCAACAAAAGAGAGCGACGCGCCGATGCTCACGTATTCGTTAGGTGTCCAGGCGACTGCGCCGCCCAGGCTCATATTGAAGTCGGTGCGGGACGATTTGAAGGGATCGTTGGTGTAGAATTGCACCTCGGGCCTGATGAAGGCGGAGATCTGCACCTGATCGATCGGCCGATAAAGCGCGGCCACGCTCGTGTAGGGAGCGATCCGGTCGAAGGCGGAGGGGTCGCCGTGGCGGGAGTAGGCCCCGCCGGAGAAGAGAAGAACAACCGGCGAATGCCCGATGGGCATGTAGTGGTTGAGGCTCAGATTGGCCAGCCCGTAGTGATAAAACTCCCCCTGCGAGCCGCGCGGAGTGTAAAGCCGGCTGCCCCCGTAGGAGCCGTTGATAAACCAGGTGTCGTTGCGGTTGAGGTCGAACTTGAGATCGAGCTGCAGCGTCTGCGAATCGAAATCGAGCCGCGAGAAGCGGGAGTAACGAAAGAAGTTCTGCTCAAAGGTGAGTCGCGGAGTGATATCCCGGGTTGCGTAGGGCACGAAGGAAGCGTCGAAGCGGCCGTTCCAGAAAAACGCATCCTGTTCCCCACTCTGCGAGAGGAAGGCGTTCGTTGTGTAGTTAAAATTCTGGCTCGTCGAGATGCTAAACATCTTGGGCCGCGGCGTGCGGGCGACGAGATCGATCTCCCCCAGTCCAGGATCGGAAATGCGGAAGGGCACGTTTTGCTGGGGCGTGACAACCCCGTTCCGATTTACCAAATCCCCCTGGGTCGCGATCTGCGACGACTCTTGCCCGCGCAGAGAAGGAAGCAGACAAAATCCGAGCGCGCCGAGCAAAGCGACGCGGCGCAAGCGTGAGAATAAAACGGGTGAGAGGGATCGAGGCGTAATCATGGTTTTCTGGAAACGGGTGAGAAGATTGAGGATCGGCCGCTTAGCCGCCGCCAGGTCCCTGCACGGTGATCGTAGCGCTATTCTGCTGCGGCAGGAGCGTGCCGTGGATGACCTGCGTGTTTCCGTTGGCGTCGCTCACTGTGAGGGTAAAGGAATCGGAGCTGTTCGGCGTAGCGAAGCTGCGGGCGAAGAAGGTGTAGTTGCCCGAGCTGAGTGTGCCGTTGACCGCAATATTCTCGACCCGCAGGTCCGGGGGCGCGTCGATGATTCTGCCGACGTTGTCGTGATCCAGCATCGCGGTCGCCCGGGCTTGATTGAAGCTCACGGTCGGGTTGGCATAAAACACTTCCTGCTGATCTGGCAAGATGAGGTGGAGATCGAGATCGGCTGCGGTCGACCAGACAAGCTGGCCACGAATCACCCCATCGCTGCCGACCGGGACGAAATCGCCCCCGCCGCCCCCGCCCGTGCTGGTTTCGGAGCGCGAGCCGAGCTGATCCACGCTCGCGTCGAAGGAATTGTGGTTGGGCGAATTGTAGTTCACCCAGGCGAGATTGGCCGCCTGATTGACCGGCACGGTCGTCGCCTCGATAAATCCGCGGCGTTCATCCGATTGATAATCCGCCACCGCGCGCTGCATCTGGCCCGGGTTCAGGAGGTCGCCGCTAAAGCCTTTGATCAGCGGAGAGGTCGCGAGGAAGCGCGGAATATCGAATTGCACGACCGTCGGCGGTCGGCCGGGCTGCGCGACGAGCAGCTCGCCCGCGCCTAACGAGAACTTGAAACTGTGTTCCCGCCCGCTCCCGTCGCGCCAGGTCGAGTTGCCGTGCAGTTTCCCTTCCAGCATGCCAAGGATCGTGGTCGCGTCCTCGGGATTGACCTGCGCGCCTTTCTTGTGTCCGCGATTGACAGTGGTGGAAACAAATCCGGTCGAGCCGGTGATGGCAGCCGTGACCGCCCCGGAACGAATCTCAACCCGCCCGGAATTCGCCGGCTTGGAGAAAAGAACCGCGCCCCGGCCGCATTCGAGCGAACGCGCCTGGGCGTCGAAGGTGAAAATCGAATTGGCCCCGATTCGGGCGAGGGTGAGATCGGTAAATTCCAGCTCGGCGCGCGATTCCGTGCCGGTGCGGACGACGTTGTCATCCTGCACAAGCGCGCCCTGCGCGACCGGGTGAGCGGAGGCGTTCAGATTAGGCGCGAGCGTTACGACGTTAAATTTTTGCCGGACCTTCGCCTGCGAAAGATCGGCCGCGTGGCTCGGGGCCAGACCGGCAAGGAGAAAAATGAGGGCGGCGCCAAATCGAGCCGCGAAGGGAATTTTGCTATTCATAGGACTTGCGGGCATATCGCCTTTCGCGCCGTCCACTGTCAAGCATGAAACCTTTTCCCCGCGCCTGCCGGCTTTGTTAGAAAGAAGAGCTGTGAAATTGCCTTCTTCCCGGCCCGTCGTGCACGCGATCGTCTGCGGGTTCGTTTTCATCCTCGTCGCCGGCCTCTTCTGGCTGGAAAGGACGGGCCGGGTGCGCCCCAGCCTAACGAGTTGGGAATATCGCTTCCGCGACGCGGTCACGGCCGCGGGAACTTTCGAGCCGCCGGATCCGCGTCTCGTCTTTCTCGGGATCGACAGCAGCTCGGTTAATTTTTCCCAGTTCGACCTCCAGACTCTCTATGCCGAAATGCCGGCGACGAGTCCCGAAGGGCACGCCTTGAATCTGATCGCCTCGGGCTGGCCCTGGTCGCGCGAAGTCTACTCCCTGATCGCGGAGCGGCTCCTCGGGGCGGGGGCGCGCGGAGTGGTGTTCGATCTTCTCCTGCCCAAGCCCGGGCGGGGCGATGAAATTTTTCGCCAAACGATCGAGCGACATCCAAATCAAATCGTCATCGGAGCGAATTTCGTTTCCGATGTGATTGGCCCCGGGCGCGAAGCCTGGTCGCTCGATCTGCCGACCGAAAGCGTCGCGCCCAACGTTTCACCTGCCAGTCCCTCGATCGGCTACGTCAACTTCTGGCCCGGCTTCGGCGGCGTCGTGCGGAGCGCCTATTTTTGGACAACGCTCGACCAGCTACAGGGAGCGGCTCCGCCTGACGAAGTCACGCCCGCCACCCCCGCGGCTCTCGCCACCCGCGGCGCCAGTTGGTTCGGCCGGCCGCGGGTGAGGAAGCCATTTCAGCAGCACCTTTTCCGTTTCAGCGGTCCGCCGGGCACCTACGTTCCCATCCCCGTCTACCAGATTTTCGTGCCCAGTTATTGGGAGCGGAACTTCGGCGGCGGCCGGCTCCTGCGCGACAAAGTCGTCGTCGTCGGCCCCTCCGGAAATTGGTCGCACGACGAGCACCCGACCGCTCTCGGCTCGATGCCCGGACCGGAGCTGCAGGTCCAGTCGATGAACGCGCTGATTCATCACGCCTTTCTGCGCGAATGGCCGGCCTGGACGACCTATTGGCTGATCGCCGCCGGCTGTCTCGCCGCTTTTCTTTTGACCGTCCTCGTCCTCCGCACTTCCCTGCGCGTGGCCGCCTTCGGCCTCATCGGCGCGGCCTTTCTTTTCGGAGTAAAACTGGCCTACGACCACGCCTCCATCGTGGTTCCTGGAATTCCGCCTGTCCTCGCTTTCGCCGTCACCGGCCTCGGCTCGTTCATCTACGATTACACGCGCGAGAGGATGGAAAAAATGCGCGTCCGCCGCACCCTCGAATCCTACGTTTCGAAAGAAGCGGCGCGCGACATTCTCGATAATCCCGAGAGCTTCCTCAACGCCTTGGGCGGCCAGCGGACCAAGGTCGCCCTCATCATGACCGACCTGCGCGGTTTCACCACGCTCTCCGAGCGAATGGATTCCCACCAGCTCGTGAAACAGCTCAACGAATATCTCACCCTCATGGTCGCGGACGTCTTCGCTTTTCGTGGCTCGGTCGACAAGTTCATCGGCGACGCCGTCCTCGCCGTCTGGGGGAGCTTGAGCAGCGAAAACTCGGCGGACGACGCGAAAAACGCGCTCAGGGCGGCGTTGCAGATGCAGGCCAGCCTGCGCAAACTCAATGCGGACTGGACGAAGCGCGGGCTGCAGACTTTCGCGATGGGTTGTGGACTGAATTACGGCGAAGTGGTTTTCGGCAACATCGGCTCGGCGCAAAAGAAGGAGCTGACCGTGATCGGCGATACGGTCAACGTGACCGCGCGGCTCGAAGGCCTAACGAAAGATTACGGCCGCGAATTGCTCATGGGAGAAGCCGCGGCCGAGCTCTTGCGCGACGAATACACCCTGCAATTTGTCGATCGCGTGGCGGTGAAAGGGAAAAGCAAAGCGCTCAGGCTCTACGCGGTCGTGGCCCCGGCCGGCGAGACGCTCGCGCAGGTCCTGCAGGATTGTCTCGGCACCCATGAGGAAGCCTGCAACGCTTATCGGCAGCGCAATTTCACAGAAGCGAGCCGGCTCTTCCGGCGTTGCCAGGAGCTTCGCCCGGACGACGTCCTGCCCGCGCTCTACGTCGAACGTTGCGATATCTTCCTGGCCAGGCCGCCGCCCGAAGATTGGGGCGGAATCTGGGTCGCGGAGCACAAGTAACCCGCCCGCGACTCGTTAGGGCGCTGTAGCGTTCGCTGTCCTTAGCGGACCGGGCGGCATGGCCCACGTGTGCTCCGGTGCGCTGAGACAGCGCACGCTACAGCCGGCTTCAGAACGCCTTCTGCGCCTCGGAAGCTCGTTAGGCGCACTGTAGCGTCCGCTGTCTCAGCGGACCGGGCGACTTCGCCACGTCCAGAGTCCTTGAATTCGGAAATTCGCGCTAAAGAGGTCAAGTTTTTGAATCCTTGTCCCGGGGAAAATGACGAATGACGAAGCCCGAATGACGAAAGGTTTGGGTCCACGCGCTCTCGGCGGTTCCTCATCGAAACTCGCGTCCGATTACCACCGAAGCGCGATCCGGCCCCAATCGTCATTCGTCATTCGTCATTGTTTCGGATTTCGTCATTCGGATTTCGTCATTCCTCTCGCGTATCTCGCCTTAGTCTGAGGCCGGCCTCGCTAGTCCAGTGCGCTGAGACAGCGCACGCTACAGGCGCGTCAGGGCGCCTTGTCCGCCTCGACTTCGATCGAAACGGTGACTTCCCCGCCTACCACCGCCGTGCCTTCGACCATCTTGCTCCAGTTCAAGCCGTAATCATTTCGCTTGATCGGATCGGGTTTCACCTCCCAGCCGCTGATCGGTTTTCCACCCATCCCCTTCCCTTTCCCGAGGAACTTGGCGTGAAGCGTGATCTCCCTGGTTACGCCGTGCATCGTCAGGTCGCCCACGATGTCCGCGCTGTCGGCGCCGGTCTGCTTCACGCTCTTGCTCTTGAAGGTGATCGTCGGGTATTTCGTGACCTCAAAAAAATCCGCGCTCCGCAGATCCTCGTCCCGATTCTCATTCTTTGTGTCGACGCTGGCCGCGTCGATTGTCGCGTGGACGGAAGATTTTTCCGGATGCGCGGTATCGACCTGAATCGTGCCTTCGAATTTCGTGAAATCGCCCCTCACGTAACTGAAAAAATGCCGCACCTTGAAACTGATCGACGAATGAACCGGATCGATCTTGTAAACGTCGTCGGCGCGGACAGTCTGGAGTCCGCCGCCAAGCGCGGCGACCAGAAGGAGGGGCAGAAGTTTTTTCATCGCGCCCGACGGTAATGCAGGCTGAGTTCGCAGCCAGAACTTTTGCCGGCGAAATAGTTACGCGAGCGCCTTGAGCAAAGCCGGCCGCCCGCGCGGCATTCGGCCGAAGAGCGCCGCGAGCGCCGCCGCGGGATCGCTTTGCAAGAGCGCGGCGTCGTGCACGCCGGTGAGGCGGGCCAGTTCCGCTTCGAAATGCCGGACCGCGCGGAGGCTCGCCTCCTCCCGATCGAGAAAACCGAAGGCGCGCTGCAACAAGTGGAAGAGCTCGGGGGCCGGATGATCGAGCTCGGTGCAAATTTCGATCCATTCGACAAAACAGGAAGCCGCCTGCATGCGCGCGTAATCCTCGCGAATTCCCGCGAAAGGATTGCGCAGGACCGCCTCAGTCAGCGTGTGCAGATTCGATTTCCGGCTGCGCTTGATCTGGATTTCCACTTCGAAAAAGAGATCGAGCTTGCCCGCGAAAACACTTTTCGGCCGGCGCGCCCCGCGGGCCACCGTTTCAATCCGGCCTAACGATTCCGCGCACCAGGCGACGATCAGGCTGGTGTCGCTCAGCTTGCGTTTACGCAGGAGGATGGCGTTCGAGGTTTCCACTTTTTCCGCTCCCTGGAGCGTGTCATGCACTTTCCAGGGCCACGACTGGAGGGACGACCGCTGTGTCGTCCGTGTCTGCTTGCCGACCGACCAAACACGGACGGGACAGCGCCCGTCCCTCCATCCCGCCGCTTCCACGCTCCCAGAGGTCAGAACCCGGAGCCTACGGGGCTCGAACCCGCAACCTCTGCCGTGACAGGGCAGCGCTCTAACCAATTGAGCTAAGGCTCCTCGAAAAGAGACTCGCACCGTAGGGCGCTGCCCCGTCCGCTTCAACCGATTTTTCCCGCTCTCGATGGCCCAAAGTTTGCGGCCTGAATCCCGCAGGCGTATCATTTTTATGGAAAGTCAGCGCGAGGAAGAGACCGCATGAGCGACGAACGCAAGCAACACCCAGGCGAGGACGAATCGCCTAACGACGAGCGCGAGATCAGCCTGCTCGAGGCCTTCGATCGCGCCGTCGCGCTCCTCCCCCCGGGTGATTATGTGCAGAAAGCGCTCCTCGCCCTCCGGGCCGAAATCGAGGCGCAGGAGGAAATGGTCGGCGACGCCCGCGACATGATCGAGAAACTCGAGCAGGTGATCAAGAAAGTGACTTCGCCGGCCAACCGGATCGGGACTTTTCTCGGCAGTCCGGCCCGCGACACGGCGCAGATCGTGGTCGGCGGCGCGGATTATTATTGCAACATCGATCCGCGCATCAGCCTCGCGAAATTGCAGAAAGGCACGCGCGTTCTCGTGAACGAGGCTTACGTCGTTGTCGGCGATCTCGGTTTTGAAACCGCCGGGCCGGTCACGAAGATCGCCGAAGTGCTCGGGCCGGATCGGTTGCGGGTGGGCGCGGAGCACGGGACGCAGTCGCTCATCCTGCAACGCTCGGCCCAGATCGCGAAGGCGCCGTTGAAAGCGGGCGACGACGTGCGGGTGGATGCGAATTACCGCATCGCGCTCGAGCTCCTCGCGCGCCCCGAAGCGCACGAT
>JBBQHV010000093.1:0-7248 GCA_038324295.1 Chthoniobacterales bacterium | reverse complement strand
GGGGGGGGTGTGTGTTTTTGTTTGTTTTTTTTTTTTTTTTTTGTGGGTTTTTTTTTGTGGGCGCCGTCCTCCTCTGTTGCGGTGCCTCCCCCCCCCCCCCCCCCCCCCCCCCCCCCACCTCCCGAAGACTGTTTGTCCAGTTTCTCTAACTCTTCTTGCGCTTCTTGCCCCGCGCCTTGGCCGCCTTGCGCGGTTTCGCTTTCGCGACCCGCGGAGCGCTTTGCGCTTTGACCAGAAGGCCGATTGTCATGTCGGGAAAACCGATTACGCGCAAAACGGCCCGATATTCGCATCCCGGTTCGAGCGCCTTGGTCAGAGGCAGGGCGCAATCGACCGTGCGCTCGGTCTGGCCTGCGAGATTAAACGAACTCGGCGTCAGCTGCGCGTCGAGCCGCAGCTTCTCCGAGCCATTAGCCCTAACGAATTCGGACAACTCAAAACTCACCTTCGCCGGCTGGCTCGTGCGATTGGAAATGACGAACGCTCTCGAGGCCGTGCTGCCGATCGGTCCGCTAAAAACCAACTCCCGCGCCGGCGCGACCGAGCGTGGGACCGGCGCCGCCTGGGGCGGCTTCGTTTGGTAAACCTGCCGATAAAATTCCTGCGACACGTTCATCCCGGTGTTCAGAAGCGCGGTGTAATAATCGGTGCTCAGTTGCGACAACTTGCGGTAAGCGGCGGCGCCTTCGGAAGAGGCAAAGTCCGCGTAGCGCTGTTGCAATTTCCCGAAATCAGGAAGGTTCGTATTCGGCGGCGTGAACTGCTCGAACATGCGCAGATATGGTTCCCAGGCGCGTTGCCACATCTCCGCATATTGAGGCCCGCCATTTTCCGCGCGTGATTCCTGCGTGCTCATCGCGGTGCGTTCGGATTGTCCTGCGTCTGCCGATCAATCCGCGAGGGAGTGATCGGTTCGAAGCAAAGATCGGTGCATTGGAAATGCTTCGTCCAATTATCGGCGTGCACGCTTTTCGGAATCTCGCCCATTTCGATGCGGCAACAGGCTTCCTCCGCGCAGTCCACCTCTACCTGCACGCAAACACAGCGCTCGTATTTTCCGCGAATCTTGATTTCGGATTCGTAAGTTTCTCCGGGGCGCCATGATTGATCGGCGGTGAGCGAAACCTCGACGTGGAGCGATTCGCCTGGCCCCACCCGGGCGGAACTGGGTTCAAGTTGTGGCGTGGTCTCTGTCGCCCTCTGGCAGGACGCCAGGGGCGTGGCCGCAAGTGAGTAGGTAATGGATTCCTTCGACGTGTTCTTAATCTGGATATGGCCAACCCGCGTATCGCCCGGCGCCATCGTCCAGTCCAACGTGCAGGCGCAGTAGGGCGGACATTCCGTCTCCGGAATCTGGCAGCCGCAGCGCGCCGCCGGCTTCGCCGGAGGGAAAAGCTGGCTATACGCGTCGAGCCACGGTTGCATCCCGGCGACGCCTGCCATCATGGTTTGGTTGTTCAAGCGCGTCATCCGCTCGGCCATATCGGCCAAGCCTTGCGCCATATTCTTCATCGGATTTTGATTCGTCATATCGATCAGTCGCTTTTCGCGGCGCTCCGTTTGCTACCCGCCTTTTCCGTCGTGTAAATGTCGACCGAAAGGGTGGCGTTATAGAGTTCCAACTCCGCCTGGTAATGGCGGGATGGTTTGATGTCCTCTGGCAACTCGAAGCGGGCCGTCATTTGCCGCCGCTCGCCCGGGCGCAAGGTCACGCGCTCGCGTTCCACGACGAGCGCACCGACCTGGACGCGCCCGATCTCGTCCATGATTTTTTCCAGCCGGGGCTTCAAATCCTCTCCCACGGTCCTGCGCAGACCTTCCCGCAGAGCAGTGATAAAATCGACCGAATCGAGGAGCGGTGTTTCGCAACGATCGCCGAGCGGGAGCGGAACGTTGCCCGCGTTTTCCGCCACGAATTGACGTTCAATCACGCGATTGGCGCCGACGAGCAAGGTGATGGCCGAGGGCTCCATCCTAAAATCGACATGCTCCGTCACGTGAACCTGCACCGGCATCGACCGGTCACCAATGTCCACCTCCATTTCGTAAACGCCCGGAGCGGTCTGGCCACTCACCGCCAGGTGCAGCGCCACCATCGCCTCTTCGCCGGGACGCAAGCGCGCGGCCGCCCGCATCGTCGCGGTCGCTAATTTGCGCGCGCCTTTTCTCCCGGCTCGGTCGCGCACCGCAAACCCGCGAAGTTTTAGCTTTTCCTCCGAGTCGTTGCGCATCTGGAGCCGGCCACACAACGCGTGGGGCGGTCCGGCGACAATGAGCGTGTCCGTCTCAGCACTGGTGGAGAGGGCGGCGTCGGACATGGCTTGCTCCTCCTAAAGACAGATCTCGCTCTGACGCGGGACGTATTTCTCGTTGATGACCTGGCTCTCGCCGCAGAAGCCGAGCTTGAGAACCTCGAAGCCGAAAAGCGAAAGCTCGATCTGATAATGCGAGGGCAGATGCATCCGCGTCTCCGGCACTTCCTTGATCGAGATGTTCAAGTCCGTCTTCCCATCCAGCCGGATGACCGGCAACTCTTTGATCGCGATGTTGGAATTGATGTCGGGCAGTTCCTTGACCGCGAGATTCGAGTTCATCGTGATCTCCGGGATTTCGGTCAGCCGGAATTCCAGCGCGGGAAATTCCTTGATGTGGATGTTGTCGAGATCGCTATCGACCTGGAGGATTCCACCCCCGTCGAGGTTGCCCAACTTCATCGTGTAGTCGGATGGGATTTTTACGCCGCCGCCTTTACTCATACACTTCTCCCAGAGGTAAGTTGCTGCCTAACCGTCGTTAGCTGCTGTAATCTTGAAGATTTAATCCCTGCCCGCGAGATCGGCAAGCCCGATTTGTTGTTGCCGTTTCCCTGGCGGCGGGAGCGGCGATATGGTGGCACATCCTGATCTCGGTTGCGAAACATGTTATCTGGAGAGATGCCGGAGCCGGTTCTCAAACCCATCGTTAGCGCAAGCGAACTCGTCGTTCGGTTTGGAAACCAGGTGGTGCTCGATCAGGCTTCGCTCACGATTTTGGAAGGCGAGCGTGCCGGGCTCGTCGGACGCAACGGCTCGGGTAAATCGACTTTTCTGCAAATCGCGGCCGGCGTGATGGCTCCCGATGCGGGCGAGGTGAATCGGCGGCGCGATCTCGTCGTCGGCTACATGCCGCAGATGTTTGAGCTCGATGAAGCGGCGACGGTGCATTCGAACATTCTCGCAGGCGCGCAACGGGTGCTCGATCTCATCAGAGAATATGAAAGCGCTCCCGCGGCGAGCGCGCGGAGCGGAATCTTGCTCGAGCAGATCGAGCACTTCGACGGTTGGAATCTCGAGCATCGGATCAAGAGCCTGATCACCAACCTGCATGCGCCTAACGAGGAGCGTGCGGTCTCGACCTTATCGGGAGGCGAAAAGCGGCGCGTCGCTCTTTGCCGCGCTCTGCTCGCGCGTCCGGATTTCCTGATTCTCGACGAGCCGACGAACCATCTCGATACCGGCTCGATCGAATGGCTGGAGGATTTTCTCGCGCGCTACAGCGGCACCTGTCTTTTCGTGACCCACGATCGCTATTTTCTCGATCGCGTCGCGACGCGCGTGGTCGAGCTCGCACGGGGAAAGTTCTGCAGCTACGCCGGCAACTACACCGACTATCTGCTCGCGCGCGCCGAACGAGCCGCGGTCGAGGAGATGCAAGAAAAGAAGCGGCAGAAATTCCTCAAGCGTGAGCTCGCCTGGGTGCGCAAAGCGCCGCGCGCGCGCCGCACCAAATCGGTCGATCGGGTGGAGCGTTATTTTGAGATGGCGGCGGAGGACGGGCCGGAAGCGGAGCTCGACGTCGATCTCATTATTCCGCCGGCGCCGAAGCTGGCCAATCGCGTGATCGAGTTGCGCGAGGTCACGATGGAACTCGGCGGCCGCACTTTAATCGAAAACCTCTCGCTCAATCTCGCGCCGGGCGAGCGCCTAGGCATCGTCGGCCGCAACGGCCTCGGCAAATCGACCCTCCTGAAAATCATGCTCGGCGAGCTTCGGCCGACGCGCGGCGAAGTGGAGATCGGCGCCCGCACGGAGATCAATTACGTTGACCAAAACCGGCTCCTGCTCGACGACGCGAAGACGGTTTTCGAAGAAGTGGGCGAGGGGAGCGAGTTCGTTAGGCTGGGCGAAGAGAATATCACCCTGCGCAGTTATCTGCGGCGCTTCCTTTTCACGGAGGAGCGGATCAATACGAAGATCGAGCAGCTCAGCGGGGGCGAGCGGAGCCGCGTCCTGCTCGCGAAAATTCTCAAACGCGGCGGCAACGTCCTCATCCTTGATGAGCCGACGAACGATCTCGATCTCGGGACGCTGCGGCTGCTCGAGGAAGCGCTCGTCGCCTTCCAGGGAAACGTGATCGTCGTAAGTCACGATCGTTATTTTCTGAATCGCGTCTGTAGCGCGATTCTCGCTTTCGAAGGCGACGGCATGGTCAGGTTTTTCGTCGGGAATTACGACTACTACCTGGAGAAGCACGTTTCCGTTGTAGCCGGGGGCGCTGACCCCGGCCGATCTGGCGCGTTGCCCGCCGTGAGACCCGCCGGGGACAACGCCTCCGGCAACAACAACGCCCCCGGCTACAACGACACCGCGCCGCGCAAACTGAAATGGAAGGAAGCACGCGAACTCGAAGGCATGGAAGCCGCCATTTTCGCCGCCGAAGCCGAGGTCGTTAGGCTGGAGAAGGTTTTCGCAGCGCCCGATTTCTACGCGAAACACGCCGCCGATTGGCAGGAATTGGAGGTCGATTTTCGGGCCGCGCGCGACCGCGTTGCCGAACTTTATGCCCGCTGGGAGGCGCTTAGTGCGCTTGCTGGCTAAAATATTCTTGCGACAGAAATATTTGTTTCTATATTGCGCGCTCCCCGTTTCGAGTGCGTGAGGCAGGTGAACACGGCTTGAGCGGTTTTTTTGTCGCCCGGAACTTCACGGTTTCGCGACCGGATTGTACTAAAATGCCAACGATTAATCAGCTTATTCGCAAGGGACGAAAGAAGGTCTCGGTGAAATCAAAATCACCGGCCCTGAAGAACTGTCCGCAGCGGCGCGGCGTCTGCACTCAGGTCATGACACGGACGCCGAAGAAGCCGAATTCCGCCTTGCGCAAAGTGGCGAAAGTTCGCCTAACGAATGGCCAGGAAATCATCGCCTACATTCCGGGCGAAGGGCACAATTTGCAGGAACACTCCATCGTCCTGGTGCGCGGCGGACGAGTCAAAGATCTCCCCGGGGTGCGTTATCACATCGTCCGCGGCACGCTCGACTCGTTAGGCGTGGACGGACGTCGCCGGAGCCGCTCCAAGTATGGCGCCAAACGCCCGAAGGCCGCGGCCGAAGGCGAGAAGGCCGCGAAGAAGAAATAATTTCCCATGTCACGTCGTCGTCGCACTTACAAGAAAGAGGAAAAGGTCGATTCCCGCTACGGCAGCGCGGCGGTCGCGCGCTTGATCTCGACCGTCATGAAACGCGGCAAGAAATCGCTCGCGGAACGGATCGTTTATACCGCGATCGACAAGTCGCGCGAAGGCTCCGATGCGGTCGATCCGCTCGAGGTGGTGAACAAGGCGCTCGAAAACGTCCGCCCGCGTCTCGAAGTGAAATCCCGTCGGGTCGGTGGCGCGACCTATCAGGTGCCGATGGAAGTGACCGCTTCCCGCCAGGTCTCGCTCGCGATGCGCTGGATCGTGACCTACGCCGACAACCGTCGCGGCATGCCAATGGCCGACGCGCTCGCCCACGAACTGCGCGACGCTGCCGCCGGACAAGGCAACGCGATCAAAAAGCGCGACGACACCCACAAGATGGCGCAGGCAAACCGCGCCTTTGCACATTTCCGCTGGTAGAGATTTTGAAGCAGATGAACCAGTCGTTAGTCCAATCCACTTCCAAGCTTGTCATCCCGAGCCGCGTAGACGGCGAGGGACCTCACGATGGTTCGTTGGGCGTTTTTTCTTCAACGACCCCTGCCCGTAATCTGCGAGATCCCTCGGCGCGCTTCGCCTGCCTCGGGATGACAGGCATGAAACCGAACGCTTCCTAATTTCCCATGGCCTCTGCGACTCTAGATAAACCCGCGACGACGAATCCGAATTCGCCGAACCGCAAGTTCCCGCTCGAAAAGACGCGGAACATCGGTATTGCCGCGCACATCGACGCCGGCAAAACGACCCTGACCGAGCGCATCCTTTTTTATACCGGCATGATCCACAAGATCGGTGAAGTGCACGAAGGCACGACCGTGACCGACTGGATGGAGCAGGAACGCGAGCGCGGGATCACGATCACGTCCGCCGCCACCACCTGCGCGTGGACTCAGAAAAAGGAAGAGGGCGTCTATAAGATGTTTGAGGACCTGAAAATGCGCGTCAACATCATCGACACGCCCGGCCATGTGGATTTCACAGCGGAAGTCGAGCGTTCGCTCCGCGTGCTTGATGGCGCGATCGCGGTTTTCGACGCGGTCGCCGGCGTGCAGCCGCAGTCCGAGACCGTCTGGCGTCAGGCGAACAAGTATCTCGTCCCGCGCATCGCTTTCATTAACAAAATGGATCGCGTCGGCGCCGATTTCGACATGTCGATCGACAGCATGCGGAAGAAGCTCGCGGCCAATGCCTGGCCGATTTTGATTCCGTTAGGCAAAGAGGATTACCTCAAAGGCCAGCTCGACGTCGTGAACAGGAAGGCGGTCTTCTATCTCGACAACGACCTGATTGGTTCGACCTACGAAGTGCGGGAAATTCCCGAGGAGAACAGGGCCGCAGTGGACAAGGCATACGCCGATCTCGTCGAAGCCATTTCCAACATTGACGACGAAGTCGCCGAAGCGGTTCTCGAAGAGAAGCCGGTTACGCCGCAGATGTTGAAGGCCGGCATTCGCCGGCAAACGATCGCGAACAAATTTGTCCCGGTGGTCGGCGGGTCAGCTTTCAAGAACAAAGGCGTCCAATATCTCGTCGATGCGGTGATCGATTATCTCCCGGGCCCGCTCGACATTCCCCCCGCGGTCGGGATGGAACCAGATACGCACGAGAAGATGGAAGCGCCGACGGACGACAACGGGAGGTTTTGCTCTCTCGCTTTCAAATTGTGGAGCGATCCATTCGTCGGGAAGCTGGTTTTCTTCCGCGTTTACTCCGGTTCGCTTTCGAAAGGCGATAACGTTTACAACCCGCGAACGAATAAGCGCGAGCGCATCTCGCGTTTGATCCAGATC
>JBBQHV010000092.1:0-7267 GCA_038324295.1 Chthoniobacterales bacterium | reverse complement strand
CGGACTTCGTCATTTTCCAGTGTCAGTGGCAAAAACTTGTCACAAATGCATGAGTTCGCTTCGTTCAGAGCAAGCTAGAAGCCATCTCTAAATGTTGAGTGAAGCTTGTCATCCTGAGGAACCAAACACGCGCGGTGCGGTTTTGGTGCGGGATGACGCCAGATTGTAGGGCGGGCGCTTCGCCTGCCCAGATTGAATCAGGGCAACCGGAGCGGTCGCCCTACAACAGTCGGAGATGCCAATCACGTCATTGGCAGCGAAGCGAATTACCCCACAAGCGACTCAGAGGAAATCGTGAGGTTCTTCGCTGCGCTCAGAATGACAACGCCATTGATGAGATGGCTTTTAGTTCGTCGTGTATCTGAAGCCGAGGACCGAGTAACTGGACGAGCTGAAGACCCGTTTCTGCCCTCCGCGCCGGTCCGTCGCGATGGTCTTGCCAAATCCGCCACCGACGACCGGACTTTCCCAAAGCACGGTGGTGAAGGAGGGAGGCTGCCGGAGGTTGAGAAGGCCATCGGCGCCGGTCCAAAGTCCATCACTCGTCACGGTGATTCCGTCGAGGGCGCCGCTGCCGACCCGGTCGGCGAACGCCTGACGATAATGGTCGTTCCTATAGCGCAGAAAATGCGCGATTCCTCGCGAATCGCCGGCCAGGAGGCTGGGCGGTTTGGGCTGGGTCCCGAGCAGCGTGTAGCCCCGGTCCTGCTCCAGATTGCGCAGTTCGCGGGTAGGTCCGTCGAAGGTGTAGAGGTCGCCTGTGGAAATGAGCGCCGCGATCTCCTTGCCGCCGTCCTGGTTCAAGTCCTGCACCACCAGGCTGGTGAGCGTGTTAAAGATCGGGGCGAGGAGGACAGAGCGCCACGGGTTTGTTCCCGAAGGATAGTCATAGATATAGACATAGACACCTTCCGAGCCGGTGTGGGCGACGGTGTTGCCGGCGATGATTTCCGGCGTGCCGTTGCCGTCCAGATCCGCCACCTCGACCTGATAAAATGGCGAACCGGAAGGCCGCGTCGTGTTCGTCCATTTCAGGGTGAAGTTGTTTGATAAATCGAAACCGTAAATCTCGATCGCACCGTCATAGAGATAATCGGCGGCGATCACGATCTCCATCCGGCCATCGCCTTCCAGATCGCGCAGCTTCAGATCGTGCACGCCCGTCCAGGCAAAATTGTTCACGACCGGCGCGGAGATGCCGCGCAGGGTAAGAGTGGCGAGATCGAAGACCAGAATGCGGCCACTGCTATAAGTCGCATCCGAATAGGTCGAGCAAACGACCAGCTCCGGCTTGCCGTCGCCATCGAGATCGCCGATGACGGGGCCGAGGAATGGTCCTTCCAGGTCCACGCTTGTAAAGGTGATCGGGTGTGTCCCGGTGGTGGCTGCGACGTAGAGATGATCGGAACCGGTGGAAGTCCAGCCGGCGCCCCAGAGTAGATCGACCGTGCCGTCGTTATCGACGTCGCCGACCGCGATATCGGTCACGCCATGTTCGGGGTTACTTACCGACCACTTCTCCGCCTGAGTAAGGAGGTCGTAGACATGGATGCTGCCAAACTGTCCATCGCCTACGATGACTTCGGGCGTGCCATCGTTAGTCACATCAGCAATGCGCAAGCCGCCGATATCCTGTGCGGTGACGATAGACCAGCGCGGTAACTTGCGCGCGACGTCATAGGAATAGACATACTGCCAGGCCTGCGCGGCGATGAGTTGTTGATAGACTTCGCCGGGAAAGGGAGCCAGCCGCAGCTTGGTTCCGAAGCCGCCGGAGTAACTCCATTGCACGGCATGAGTCACAGCGTCCACCACCTTGCCGTTGGTCCCCGCGATCTCGAGCGCGGCGTCGTTATCCATCTGGCCGGCGACGACGTCATAACCGCCCGCGCCGGCGACCTGCCAGAGCAAGCTGCCGGACGCGTTATAGACAAAGAGGTCGTTTAGCGTGGTCACGATCAGCTCCGCGTAGCCGTCGCCGTCGAGATCGGTCAGGTCGAGCCCGAGGAGACCGCTCCGGCCGGTGCTAAAGGAGCCCAATTCCGCCTTGCTCGCGAAGTCGTAAAAGAAGACGCGACCATCGGAAAGCATGACCACGATTTCCTGATTCGAATCGCCCACCACGTTGGCCAGCCCGAGGCGCGCGATCGTCGCGGAGTAAAGCGGACTAACGAACACCTGATCGTAGTTTCCGGTCGCGGGATTGCGCCGGATGGATTGCCAGAAATCGTCCGCGCCGAAGTTGTCGAGCGAATTTCCGCCAAGCAGGATCTCGGGCGCGCCGCCGCCGGCCGGGGCCGGCCCGATGACGATATTGCTCGCGCCGATGGCCGAGCCGAAAACGGAATATTGCCAAAACGGCTGCTGGGTGGAAGCGGCCGGCGCAAGCGCGTGCGCGGGAGCAGCCGGCGGAATCGGCGCGAACGCCTCGCGCAGTTGCGCCCGGGTGTAGTTGAGATGCCGGCCCTGGCGGTCGAGAACCGGCGCGCCGTTGCGGTTGACCGGCAGTTTGCCGTGATTCCCGGCGGCGAGCAGCGCGACGGGCGCGCAGGCGAGCAAAGCGGCGAGACGGAAGGAACGACGAAGCGAGACAACGACGGGGTGGAGGAGTGTATTCATAGGGTCGGAAGAGCGAGGCGGGTCTTACGGAAAAGCGAGTTGTTTGTCACGCATATTTTTCACGCAGCTTGCCGGTCAAATCCGAAGGCGAAAGTTTCGCCTAACGAAGACTGCGCAGGAGGGTCGCGAGGCCGGCGGCCAGCTCGGCCCGCGCGGCCGCGATCTGGCGGGAAAACCGGAGGAGCCTGACGATGGCGCTGGGATGGGTGAGAAGATGCCCGGCCAGGCGCCTGGCATTTGTCGCCTGGCGCTCGAGATCGAAAAGGACCGGAAGCGGGACCGGAAAAGGCGCCGCGGCGGTGTCGCTGATGACGCGGAGGGAAAGCATCGGGAGTTCTCGCTCGGCGCAGGCGGCTGCGATCGCGGAACTCTCCATGTCGACGGCCAGCGCGCCGCTCTCGCCCTGCAGCGTTTCGCGTTCCGCGGCCGATTCGATCACGTCTTGGGTCGAGAATAATTTTCCCACCCGCGCGATCAGAATATCCCGCCCGCGCGCGAGCAGCTTCGGATCCGAAAAATTTTCCGCAAGGAGAAGCTCGCCCACGCCTAACGACGGCTCGATTCCGCCGGCGAAGCCGCTGCTGATGAGAAAATCGAAACGTTGCCGATCGAGAAACGGCTCGATTCGTTGCCGGCAGATTTTTTCGCCGACTCCGGTGTGAAGGATCGCGATCTCATGGTTGCCGGCGGTGAGGAGCCGGCGGAAATCGCGACTCTCGCGCGGGAGGGCAAAGGTGACCGCGATCACTGCGGCGGGCCGGCGAGCACGATCTCGAAGTGGACAGGCTCGTCAGGCGAAGCCGGGGTCGTCGCGCTTGCGGTGGCCGGGGGGCCGCCCAGAGTGCCGAGCGTCTGGCGGAAGGCCGCTTCGGCGGAAGCCGGGACGATGACGAGGACGTTGAAACCGCCCTTGTCGTTAGGCAGACCTTTCGTCCCCGAACCACCCGCTTTGCCGGCGGCGTCGATAATGGTCTGGGCAATCGTTCCCTGCCGGTCGCGCGGCGCGGTCAGGGTGATTTTTTCCATCCCAATGGTCGGCGGGGTGAAAACGGCGGCGGCTGATTGTGCGACCGAGCTCTCCAGTTGATGGCGGAGCGCGTCGCGTTGCGCCTCCTCCACCTGTTTGGAGGGCTTGTTTGCCTGGAAAATATAAAACAGGCCGAGCGCCACATTCATCGCCACGAGGACGGCGAAGGCCGCGGCCAGTTGCCGGCCGCGCGAGCCGGCCCGGGTGGTGGTCGCCGTTTCGCCCGCAGGGCGCTGCATCCCGCGATGCACCTGCCGCGCGCTGACGAATTCGCGCTGCAATTCCGGGTCGGCGATGAGGGCGCGTTCGAGACGCTCCTTCTCCGCCGGGGGAAGCTTCCCTTCCAGGTAATCGAAAAATTTTTCGGGCGTCATGCAACTGTGGCGGTGGCGGGAACGGAGGAAAAGTTAGACCGGCCTGCGGCGGAGTCCAGAACGGGCGCGCGACGGCGGGGCCGGTTGCGATTACATAGCGGGGAAAGCATTATCAAGATACGTGGGCGACGATGGAGAAAATTCAATCCAACGGCACCGCAACAAAAGTTGGGTTCGCTGGCTCTTCATCGTGCTGGGCGTCCTCTTTTTGCTGCTGGTGGTGTTTCATGGGCCGATCCTGCGGGCGGTCGTCCATGCCGTTGCGGTTAAAGTTGCGGCCGGGCAGAATCTGAAGCTCGACTTCCGACTGGAAGGCGATCCGCTCGATCAAATCACCCTCCGCAACGTGCACGCGACGGCGACCGGCCCCTCAGCGGTGCAGTCTCTCGACGTCGGTGTCGCGAAGGTTGATTACAGCCTGCCCGATCTGGTTTTTCACGGAATCTCGGACGCGCTCAAGAACGTCGAAGTGCACGACGTGACCGCGGTGCTCGATGCTTCGAAGGCGCCGCTCCCGACGCCCACGCCGACCACGAAGCCTAACCAGAAGGTGAGTCTCCCGGCCTTTTTCCCTGATCGGCTGGAGGCGACGAACGTCAACCTGACGATGCGCGACAAGCCCCAGGACATGGTGATCAAAAACCTGAACCTCGGACTCTATCCCGATCGCGAAGGCAAGCTGCAGATCGACAAGGTGCAAATCCCCGGCGTCCACACCTGGACGAACATCCACGGCACGACCACCTACGCGGATAAGAACCTCTACCTGCACAACCTGACGCTCGATCAGAACCACGAGCTGCGGGTGGTGAACATCGACGCCTCGAAAGTCGGGCAGGGGAAGCTGGGGGTGCAGTTTGAAGGCTCGCTCGGCGGCGGGAACATCGCGAGCCAGATGCAACTCTCCGCGGAGGGCTCGTCCTACGGCACGAAGACGAAAGTCCAGGCGCACGACATTTCGTTAGGCCAGCTCGGCGAATATCTCGGGCAGCCGTCGGGGAAAATGTCGGGCGAGGTGAAGGACGTGAAGATCGATTGGCGCGGCGCGCTCGATCGGCCCGCGACCTGGAACGGAACGATCGCGGCCGACGTGAACAACGTTCGGCAGGGCGGCTTCGCGCTCGACCACGTGCAACTCGACGTCGAGGCGAATAACGGGAAGGCGACGGTGCGCGAGGCGCGGATCGATCAGGGAACCAATCATGTGCAGGTGCGTGGCGCGATCGATCTGCCGAAAACGACGGAAGGTTTTGGGCAGACGCCGGGCAATTTCCAGATCGCGGTCGACGCACCCGATCTGAAACAACTGACCAGTTTCCTGACGCCGCCGGCGACGGGCAGCCTGCAGGCGAACGGAAACATCAAGACCGGAAGCGGAACGATCAGTCTCGACCTGAACGCGACTGGCGATCTGATCGGCTTCGGCGACGCGGCGGTGAAGAAGCTGACCGCGACCATTGCCGCGACCAAAAGAATGCCGCCGCCTAACGAGAAGAAGAAAGCGCAGCCCTTTTACGACGGATTGACCTCGTCGGTGCAGGCCGATTTGCAGGACGTGCGCTACGGCGACTACGCGCTCGACCAGGTGCAGGCGAAAGTGCAGACCAACGGCGCGCAGGTCTCGCTCGCGCCTCTCACGGCGAAGCGAAACAACAATCTGCTCCAGGTGCGCGGCAGCCTGCAGCTCCCGCCGCCTGACGAAAAGCTGATCAACCAGCCGGCCGATCTGCAGCTCAGCCTGCGCGCGCCGCAGTTGAGCGATTACTGGCGGAGCGACGCGCCGAACAAGGTGACGGGCGAGCTGCAGGCCGACGGCTCAGTCCGCATTCGAAAAGGCGTGGCGAGCGGGCAGATCAATCTCTTCGGCGAGCAGATCGCGGCCAGCAAACTGGTCGTGAAACAGCTCAGTATGCAGACGACGATCGCGCAGGACACGGTTTACCTGAACGACCTGACCGCGACCCTGAACGAGAAGGATTACATCAAAGCGCACGGGACGGTTAAGTTGCAAAAGCCGTTTCCCTACACCGGCGCGGTGACGGTTAATTTGGCGGATCTTTCTGCCTTTGAGCCGTTGCTCAATGGGGAGGCCACAGGGGGGCCGGGGTCAACGCCCCCGGCTACAACAGCGGCGCTGGCGGGGTCGTTAGTCTTGAATTGGAAGGGGCAGGGGGACGCCGCGCATTTCAAGAACAAGGGCGACCTCGACCTCAAGCTCGAGCACGGGCGTTACGCCGAGCTGGAAAATCTGCAGGCCAAGGTCGAAGCGCATTACACCCCGGAAGAGTTAAACGTCCCGATCGTTTTTCTCGGGAGCGACAAGATGATTTTCCAATCCAGCCTGACGGCGAAAGGTTCGCAGCTCGAGATCAGCAAGATTCAGATCGATCAAGGCACGCAAAAATATGCGACCGGCTATGCCGCCCTCCCTTTTGTCTGGAGCAATCTCGGGACGGACCGGAAGATTTTTCCGCCTAACGGAAAGGTGACGATCCATTTCCAGTCGGAGAATCTCGATCTCGCGAAGCTTTTCAAGGATCTCGGGAAAGAGCTGCCGGTCGCCGGGCAACTGAGTTTGAAACTGGACGCGCAGGGTCCGCTCGACCAGCTCGAGGCGGGGCTCGATCTCAAACTGCAAAGCCTGCAGAGCGACGCGGCAAAGCAGCTCAAGCCGACCGACTTCGATCTCGCGCTCCGTCTCCAGAATAACGAACTTAAGGCCGAGGGAAAAATTCAGCAGCCGCTCATCCAGCCGGTCCAGATCACGGCGCAGTTGCCGCTCAATGTTTCCAAGCTGCTGGCCGAGAAAAACCTCGACGAGCAAACTCCGATCAAGGCCAAGGTCGTGATGCCGCGCAGCTCGATTAATTTCGTGCGCGAATTCGTCCCGGCCCTGCGCCAGCTCGACGGCAGCCTGGCGCTAAATGTCGATGTCGGCGGCACGATCGCGAAGCCGAATGTGAGCGGATCGGCCGACGCGAACATCAACGTCGCCCGTTTCGAGAGCGCAACCCTGCCCGCCCTAACGAACTTCAAAGCGCTTCTCAATTTCCGAGGCAACACCCTGAGCTTCGACCGTTTCGGCGGCGATCTCGCGGGCGGACCGTTCACTCTTTCCGGCCGGATCAACCTGCCGAAATTGACCGAGCCGAATTTCGATCTCCACCTCGTCGCGAAAAGCGTGCTCGTGGCGCGGAACGACGACCTGACCGCACGCGTCGATGCCGACATCAAGGTGGAAGGACCG
>JBBQHV010000091.1:0-7280 GCA_038324295.1 Chthoniobacterales bacterium | reverse complement strand
ACGTTCGAAGTCTGCAGAGTCCAATGCGACTGACGATTCATCCGATCTGGCGCGGCTCGTGATCTGGCAAAGAATCACATCGTCGCCCGCAAGATCGACAAGCACTAATGCGGGCCTGCGTTTGCCCGCTTTCAAATCCGTTGCGGGAACGGAATGACGACGACGTCGCCAGCTACAGGTTTGCCCACGCGGCATCCTCTTCTGGGGAGTTCCAATCGCGGGCAAGGACAGATTCGCTCAATTCTGCACCGTTGAACGATTCATTGCCTCGACTCTTCTTTAGACGCAGGGCGAAACCATAAACCTTGCGCTGCAAGCTTTCGGGTAAGGTAGAGATCTCTTTCTCGATTAACTCGCGTGTGCTCACAGAGGAGATCATCTCACAATCAGGTCCCGGCGTAAACCGCGTAAAAGGCTTCGCCTCACGCGGTCTCGTTGGTTTATCCTGACGGTGTTCTACGTGTACGTGCTGCCGCGTAAAAGGCGTCGCTCGTCACAGAGCGTCTTACTGTGTGGGTCGTTGCCGCCGCGCCGAATGCCAA
The DNA here is from genome assembly GCA_038324295.1 of Chthoniobacterales bacterium. Lineage (GTDB taxonomy): Bacteria > Verrucomicrobiota > Verrucomicrobiia > Chthoniobacterales > UBA10450 > Palsa-1392. Next base: position 6,738 of record JBBQHV010000091.1, on the reverse strand, counting down.
AATCTGAGAATCCGCACAATCCGCCGACGTTCATCAGGTCGATAGATAATCAGATAGCTGCCGACAGGTAGAAATCGGGTGGTCGCTTTTCCTGGTAGCAGAGGGCCCATCCGGGGCACGTCCGCCAACGACTCCGCTTTGTTGATCAGCGTCTCGCCGAAGCGAAGAGCCGCTGCCGGATCGTCGTTAGCAATATAATTGACGATTTTCGCAAGATCGCTCTCGCTGCGGGGAGCGAAAACTACTTCCCAGCCCACGTGGCGAGTTTTTGCCGGACGGCATCTGCACTTAGGCCGCGGCCGGCATCAATTTCTTGCTCGGCCTCTTCGAGCGACGCCAGAAGCTCCCGATATTCGTCGCTCCCGAGCGCATCAAGTCCGAATCGCCGTGCGATAAGGCGGGACTCAAACGCTTCGCGCTCGGTGGGTGGCAAGCGCTCTAGTGCCGCTTCGATTTCCTGAACCGTGCTCACAAACTTACTGTAATGCATCACGGTCGATTGCAGCAATCACTTACTCCGTCTCACCGGCCCGGGCTTTTCTGCAAGAACGCGACAAGCTACGGCGGATTAAGAGGAGTGCCGCGGGCATCGAAGAACAAAGCCCAGTCCTTACAAAGCGCGGCCACGAGGGCTAGCGACCCTGCGCACGGACGCGCCACTCTTCAAGACGGTGGCTGCGCTCCGCTAGCGTGGTCCGAGGCGTGTGAAGCAAACGTCCTGCGAAGCGACATACTCGCCCGATCCGCCCACAGGGCGACGGCTACAGGACGAGCACCGGCGTGCCCTTGGCCTTGCTCTGTTTCATATCGACCAGTGCGCGGTTCGCTTCGCCTAACGAATAGCTGACAGTCTGCGGCCGGACCCGCGCCGCGGCGGCTTCAGCGAGCAAGTTGCGCGCGTCCTCGCGCGTGTTTGCGGTCACGCTCCGAATCTCCCGCTCCTGGAAAAGATGACGCGTGTAATTGAGAGGCGGCACGTCGCTCAAGTGAATTCCGGCGATCGAGCAGATGCCGCCGCGATCGAGCGCCTCCATCGTCGGAGGCACGAGCTTTCCTGAAGGCGCGAAGAGGACGGCAGAATTCACCTTCTGCGGCAGCTCTTGAAAGTCTGCGCCCGCCCAGGCTGCGCCTAACGACTTCGCTTCGCGAATATGATTTTCGCTCCGCGTTACAACATAAACTTCGTATCCGCGCGCGAGGGCGATTTGAATAACGATGTGCGCGGAGCTGCCGAAGCCGACGAGCAGAAGCCGCCCTTTCTCCGGCACGGCCGCTCGTTCCAGCGCCCGATAGCCGATCAATCCGCCGCAGAGCAACGGCGCAACCTCTTCGTCGTCGAAACCCTCCGGCAGCTCGTAGGCGAACTCGTCAGGCACGACCGCGTATTCGGCGTAGCCGCCATCCGCGTCGTAACCGGTGTAGCGCGAATCCGGACAAAGGTTCTCGCGCCCGCGCCGGCAAAATTCGCAGGTCCCATCGACATGCCGCAGCCAGCCGACGCCGATCCGCTCCCCGATTTTTCGATCTTCCACGCCTTCGCCTACCTGATCGATCCGTCCCACGATCTGATGCCCGGGAATGATCGGCGATTTGTGCAGTTCGAGGTCGCCTTCCGCGATGTGAATATCCGTCCGGCAAACCGCGCAGGCGCTCACCTTGATCCGCACCTCGCCCGGCCCGGCCTGCGGTTCCGCGATCTCGCGTTCGACGAGCGGCGAGTCTTCCACCGGCTTCTGCTCGCTCAGAATCATCGCGCGCATCGTTCTCGCCAACCTGCCACCATTTCGGGCCAAATCCTGTTCATCCCGCAAATCCTGTCTAAGTTGCTCCCCCCGTGCCCGTCTCGCATCCACGCATCCCCAGCTCCACCTACCGTCTCCAGTTCAACCGCGAATTCACCTTCGCCCAGGCGCGCGAAATCGTGCCCTACCTGCACGCGCTCGGGATCAGCGATTGCTACGCCTCGCCTTATTTCCAGGCGCGGGCCGAGAGCATGCACGGCTACGACATCACCGATCACAACAAGCTGAATAACGCGATCGGTTCGCGCGCCGAGTACGACGCCTGGATCGCAGAGCTGCACGCGCACGAGATGGGACAGGTGCTCGATTTCGTCCCGAACCACATGGGCATCGGCGAGCCGCAGAATCTCTGGTGGGCCGATGTCCTCGAGAACGGCCCGAGCTCGGCCTACGCGCCCTATTTCGACATCGACTGGCAGCCGCTCAAATCCGACCTGCGCGACAAAGTCCTCATCCCGGTCCTGGGCGATCAATACGGCCGCGTGCTGGAGCGCGGCGAGCTGCAGGTGCACTACGAAGCCGGCCGTTTTTTCCTGCGCTATTTCGAGCATGAATTTCCCATCGCGCCCGGCACATACCGCCACGTTCTCCAGATCGCGCTCGAGCAGCTCGCCGCGCACAAGGAGGAGGATTTCTACGCCGAATTGCAGAGCATCCTGACCGCGCTCGAATATCTGCCCCGTCGCACCGAGACCGACCCGGAGCGAATCGCGGAACGGACGCGGGAGAAGGAAATCATCAAGCGCCGGCTGGAGCGCCGCTGCCAGGAAGCGCCGCCCGTCCAGGAAGCGATCGAAAAAGCCCTCACGATCATCAACGGCACGCCGGGGGATCCGCGCAGCTTCGACCCGCTCGACGCGCTCCTCAGCGATCAGGCTTACCGGCTCGCCTTCTGGCGGGTGGCGGCGGAGGAGATCAATTACCGGCGCTTCTTCGACGTCAACGATCTCGCCGCCATCCGGATGGAATTGCCGGAGGTTTTCGACGAAGTGCACCGTCTTCTCCTCAAGCTGGTCGCGAGCGGCGCGGTCACGGGCCTGCGGATCGATCATCCCGACGGGCTCTATTTGCCTAACGACTACTTTTCGAAGTTGCAACGAAGGTGCGCCGAGGCGCTGGCTCCGGAGGGACGCGCTCCGGCGCGTCCTGGACCTGCGGGAGCAGGTCCCTCCGACCGCGCGATCTATCTCGTGGTCGAGAAAATCCTGAGCGGCACCGAACAACTCCGGACCGATTGGGCGGTCCACGGCACGACCGGCTACGATTTCATGAACGACGCGATCGGCCTCCTCGTCGACAGCGCCGCGGAGGGCGCGATCACGAACGCCTTTCACCGGTTCATCGGGCATAGCCTGCACTTCGGTCACCTCGTCTATGCCAAGAAGCGGCTCGTCATGCGACTCTCCCTCGCCAACGACGTCAACGTCCTCGGCGCGATGTTCGACCGGCTCTCGGAGGAAAACCGTTGGTATCGCGATTACACCCTCGATGCCCTCACCCTCGCGGTGCGCGAGACGATCGCCTGTTTTCCGGTTTATCGGACCTATCTCAGGCCCGATCGCCCGGTGAGCGACGCCGATCGCGCTGTGATCGAACGCGCGGTCGCGGCCGCGAAACGGCGCAACCCCGCGCTCGAAGAATCGGTCTTCAATTTTCTCAGGGATATTTTGCTTTTCCGTTTCCCGGAAAACTTGAACGACGGGCAGCGGGCCGAGCACGCGCACTTCGTCCTGAAATTCCAACAGACGACCGGACCGATCATGGCGGAGGGGCTCGAAGACACGGCCTTCTATATTTACAACCGGCTCGCCGCCCTCAACGAGGTCGGGGGCGAACCGCAGCGCTTCGGTTTGGCAGTCGAGGCCTTCCATCGCCGGAACAGCGAACGGCAACAACAATGGCCGGCGACGCTTCTCGCCACCTCGACGCACGACACGAAACGGAGCGAAGACGTGCGCGCGCGGATGGCGGTGATCTCGGAAATGCCGGAGGTCTGGAGAAAATCGTTAGGCAAATGGCGCAGCGCCAATCGCCGTTGCAAACGAACGATCGAGGAGAGCGAGGCGCCGAGCGCGAACGAAGAATATCTCCTCTACCAGACGCTCCTCGGGACCTGGCCGCTGCAGCCGTTTGGCGAGCTGAGCGACGGGGCGCGCGCCGAGTACGTCGGGCGCATCCAGCAATACATGACCAAGGCGATGAAGGAAGCCAAACTGAACACGAGCTGGGTCCAGCCTAACGAAGCTTGGGATTCCGCGGTGGCGGATTTCATCGCGAAAATCCTCGAGCCGGGTTCGCGCAATCGTTTCCTCGAGAGTTTTGTCCCGCTCGCGGAAGAGATCGCGCGGATCGGCGCGATCAACTCGCTCGCGCAGACCTTGCTCAAGCTGACCGCACCGGGCGTGCCCGATATTTACCAGGGGAACGAGATCTGGGATTTCAGCCTGGTCGATCCCGATAATCGGCGCCCGGTCGATTACGCGCAGCGCCAGGAAATGCTCGCAGGGTTGAGCGACGCGACGCCGGGAGATTTGTTAGGCAACTGGACCGATGGACGGATCAAGCTTTTCCTGACCCAACGCCTGCTCACTTTTCGGCAGGAGAATCCGGCGCTTTTCGAACACGGAACCTACCTCCCGCTCAATCTGACGGGTGTTTTCGCGGAGTGCTGCATCGCTTTCACGCGCGAGCACGAGGGGAAAGCGCTCGTCGTGCTGGCGCCGCGGCTGAGTTCGCGGGTGGGCTTCCCTCCCATCGGCGAGGCCTGGCGCGACACCGCGGCGGAATCGCCGAAACAGGGTCATGAGCTGCGCGATCTCTTCACCGGCGAAGCGATCAATTCGACGAGCGATTCCTTTTTGCTCTCCCGCGTTTTTGCGCAGCTTCCATTCGCCGCTCTGACCACCAACCTGCCATCCTAAACGCGCGCGCGCGTGTCCTATTCCGGGGAGGACGGAGTGTTACTCCGTCGTTCGGCGCAGGTTGCGCCGAATCGAGCGGGCTAAGAGCGTGGAGATGATCCCTCGCCCTGGCGCGGAAAAGAAGCGAGCAACGAGCAGAGCTGCCTACACGATCGGACGATCCGTTCGGATAATTTCGACGTCACAACTTCGCGCGAGTTCGGCGCAGACTGCACCGAACGACGGAGTGACACTCCGTCCTCCCCGGAGAGGAGCGACGCCTCCGGTTGATGGGTTTCTCCGCTCAGCGAGCGAGGCGGTCGCAGTACGTCACGACCGCATGGGAGAAATTCGCGACGTTGCGCACGATGTCGGCGCCGAAGCTCGCGAAAGTGATATGAGGCGACGCAATGATCAGCATCGCGCCTAACAAGAGCAGGTTGATCAGGTAAATGACAACGAGCGAAAAAATGGTGCCGTTATCTGCCAGGTCGGACTGATTTTTCGGAATCATCCAGCAGCTGAAGGTGAGATGAAACGCCCAGGTCGCGCCGATGAGGGCGTAGAGCAATCGCCCGTAAGGCTGCATGTTCACGAAGAGGCTGAAGGCGCCGTAGAGCGCGAAAACCAGAATGCTGTAGAGCGGGAAAAAATAGGGGGCGAGCGCGATGAGGAAATTGTTTTTGTCGGTCAGGATGTGCCCGCCTTCCCGGCCCACCTTGAAACGGCTGACCCGCCCGCCCATCATCCAGACCCAAAGCGCGTGGGTCAGCTCATGCCCGAAAACGTAGATCAGAATCGGGCGCGGCAGGCCAAAGAACGCGATCAGCCAGAGCACCACCCCTAACGAGAAGAACCAGAACTCTTCCCCGGCCCAGAGGCGCTCTGCCACCGTGGCGCGGGCGAAGGAAGTGAAAAAGGTCTGACTCAGGACGGCGCAGAGCGGCAGGAGAAAAAACGCGACGATGAACTTGACCCATCTCGTCGGCACCAGCAGGCCGGTGGCCGCGGGCTGGCGTTGCCAGGCGGGAGCAAAAGCCGGGGCCACCCGGACGCGCCGACGCGTCGCCGGCTTGCGCCTGGCCGTTTGGCGCCGGGCGGGCGGGCGAGTGGGGCGGCGCGCCGCCATTCGTTAGGCCCGGCCCATGTAAGCGCCGGTTCGGGTATCGATTTTCACCGTTTCGCCTTCGTTGATGAAGAGCGGGACGTTGACCGTTTTGCCGGTCTCGAGCAGGGCGGGCTTGGTCACGTTGCTGGCGGTGTCGCCACGCAGACCTTCCGGCGCTTCCACCACCTTGAGCTGCACGGAGGAAGGCAATTCCACCTGTACCGGTCGGCCCTCGGTGAAGAGGACTTCGACCGGCAGGTTCTCGACCAGGTAATCCTTCGCCTCGGAGAGGAGCGACTCCTGCAGCGTGATGGTTTCGTAGGTGCTCGGATCCATGAAATGGAAACCGGTGTTGTCCTTGTAGCTGAACTCGAGCGTGGTGCGGTTGATATCGACCAACTCCACCTTATCGGTCGAGCCGAAGCGAACGTCTGCGCTCTTCCCGGTGTTGATGTAGCGAATGATGGCCTGGACAAAGGCGCGCAGGTTTCCCGGAGTGCGATGTTGCACGTCGACCACGATGGCAGTGTTGCCGTTGTATTTAATTGCCTGTCCTTTGCGGAGATCGTTTGCGGCGGCCATAGAGGTGAGATTCTTAGTTGAGTGCGAACGAATTTACAAGTCGGCGCGAATTCAGGAATTGCCGTAGTTGGAATTTGCGTATTAGGCCCAGAAGGGAATGTATCTGGCAAACTTCAGAGATTTGTTCATTGGATCGACGGGTTTTATCCGCCCGGCGTCGAGCGCAATCTTGATTACCGCCGACACCATGGCTCTTTGTCTTTCCGGCATCTTCAGACGTTCACGAAGGGATGTATTTGTCATTGCGTCTCCCGATATATGTTTGAGGACCGAGTGTTGGTAACATGCGTCTGATCGCTCCCGAGGCGTCATTTGACTGAAACTTCGAGGAGAATGGAGGGTTACC
>JBBQHV010000090.1:0-7303 GCA_038324295.1 Chthoniobacterales bacterium | reverse complement strand
ACACGATCGCCGAGCTCAGCCAGCTCGCAGAGGAACTTCATCGCCTAACAAGTGCAGCCGGCGTGCCCCTGATCATCAACGACCACGCCGAGATCGCGCGCGATGTCCCAGTGGAAGGCCTGCACCTCGGCCAGGACGACCGCGCCGTCGCAGCCGCGCGCGAGATCGTTAGGCGAGAAGGTTGCTCGATCGGAAAATCGACCCACAGCATTGCGCAGGCGGTCGCCGCCGAGGAAGAAGGCGCGGATTACATCGGCTTCGGGCCGCTCTTTGCCACCCCCACAAAACCGGACTACGCGCCGATCGGGCTCGACGCGATCGGCCAGGTCCATCAGCTGGTAAAAATTCCAATCTTCTGCATCGGCGGAATCAAGCTGGAGAATCTGCCGGACGTTTTAGCGGCTGGCGCAAAGCGCGTCGTCATCGTATCGGGTTTGCTGCAAGCTGCCGAGATCGCCGCCGCCACCCGCGCGGCGAAGCAGTTGCTCAATCCGTAATCCGCATTCCGCATTAGCCTATGTCAGTCCTCGTTGTTGGTTCGATCGCACTCGATACCGTGAAAACACCGGTCGAAGAACACGCCGATCAGCTCGGCGGTTCCGCTTCCTACGCCGCTCTCGGGGCGAGTTTTTTTACCCCCGTTCATCTCGTCGGGGTGGTCGGCGAAGATTTCCCGGAGTCGGAGTTTGAATTCTGGAAATCGCACGACATCGATCCCACCGGCGTGCAGCGGGCGCAGGGGAAAACCTTTCGCTGGAGTGGCGAATACGCCTGGGACATGAACACGCGCGAGACCCGATCGGTCGCGCTCAACGTTTTCGAAAACTTCGAGCCGTCGCTCCCGGAAAATTTTCGGGAAACGGATTTCGTCCTCCTCGCCAACATCGCGCCTTCCCTTCAATCGCACGTCCTCGATCAGATGAAGCGTCCGCGTTTCGTCGTGGCCGACACGATGGACCTCTGGATTGAAACGACCCGCAAAGATCTCAACGCGCTTCTTCCGCGGGTCGATCTCCTCATTCTGAACGACAGCGAAGCGCGCCAGATGACGGGCGAGACGAGTCTGATTCGCGCCGGCCGCGCCATCCGTCGGGCCGGGCCGAAATACGTCGCGGTAAAAAAAGGCGAGCACGGCGCGCTCCTCTTCGGGCCGGATGAGTTTTTCAGCTGCGGCGCATACCCGCTCGAAGACATCCACGACCCGACCGGCGCGGGCGACACTTTCGCGGGCGGCGTGGCCGGCTATCTGGCGGGCCGGAGCGACGGCGAAGTCGATTTCACGCAACTGCGCAAGGCGCTCATTTACGGGAGCGTGCTCGCGAGTTTCAACGTCGAAGCCTTCAGCATGGACCGGATGCGCAACCTGACGAGCGAAGAAATCGACGAGCGTTACCAGATGTTCCGGCTCATGAGCCAGTTCGAAGTGCTGGAGTAACATTCTGGGTAGCACAGGCATCTTGCCTGTGGGGGCGCCGGGCGTCTCGCCCGGCGAAACTTGAAATCGGACATGAGACACCGGGCGAGACGCCCGCTGGCCCCACAGGCAAGATGCCTGTGCTACGCGGCCGGGCTCGCACCCCGTCCTCCCCGGAGTTTTTTGCGCGACGCGTCGTCTGTGTCCTATTGATGGCTCATGGGAACCTTACGTCTCGGCGTCAATGTCGATCACGTCGCCACTTTGCGGCAGGCGCGTTACGCGACCATGCCGGCTTCGAAGAATGCCGAGCCCGATCCGATTGCGGCGGCCAGCCTCTGCGAGCGGGCGGGCGCGAGTGGGATCGTCGCGCACCTCCGGGCCGATCGCCGCCACATGCAGGACCGCGATCTCGAACGACTTCGCGCCAACATCATGACGAAGCTCAATCTCGAGATGGGCAACACTCCCGAGATTGTCGATTTTGCGCTCCGCCTTCAGCCCGACGAAGTCTGCCTCGTCCCGGAAAAGCGCGAAGAGATCACAACTGAAGGCGGCCTCGATCTCGTCAGGCACGAGCGCGAACTGGCGGCGACGATCAGACGTCTCCATGCCGCCGGAATCCGCGTCAGTCTCTTTATCGATCCGGCCCCCGAGCAGGTAGGTGCGGCGGTGAAATTGGAAGCGGAAATGATCGAGCTGCACACTGGCGCGCTCGCTAATGCCTTCACCGAAAGAGTCGAGCGCGAGGAACTGGAACGATTGCAGGAGGCGGCGCAGCGCGCGGCCAACTTCGGCCTGCAAGTCAACGCCGGCCACGGCATCAACTACCGCAACCTCGCGCGCATCCACCAAATCCCGCACCTGGTCGAGCTCAACATCGGCCATTCCATTATCTCCCGGGCGCTCTTCGTCGGAATCGAGTCGGCTGTGCGCGAAATGCTCGGCTTGATGCAAGAGTACCCCGGATGAGCATTCTCGGTATTGGGATCGATCTGGTCGATTGCGATCGGATCGAGGATTCGATCAAACGTTTCGGCGATCGCTTTCTCCAGCGTGTTTTTACGGCGGGAGAAATTGCCTACTCGCAATCGATGAAATTTCCGGCGCGGCATTTCGCGGCGCGTTTCGCGGCCAAGGAAGCCCTCTCCAAAGCCTTCGGCACAGGGATCGGCAAATCGATGGGCTGGCGCGATCTCGATGTGCAAAAAAAAGAGAGCGGCGAGCCCTTTGTCGTCCTCGGCGGCGGCGCGGAGAAAATGGCGAACGAGCGCGGGGTCGGGAAAATCTGGATCAGCCTGAGCCACTCCGATCAGGTTGGGATGGCCACGATCATTTTGGAAAGTCGCGAGAGGTGAGCCGGCAGAAGGTTTTCAGCCTGACGCTGGCGGCGTGGTGCGCCCTTGCTCCGCTCGCGCCGGCCGCGCCCAGCCCGACGCCTGAGCCGACGGCCAATCTTTCCGCGCAGCGGGCCGCGACGGAGCGGAGCAAGATGTATCAGGCCGGCCTGGCCTACAGCAGTTGGCTCGATCGTTTGGCGGAAAAAAGCGGGAGCGAATTCCTGCAGCGGCCGGTCTTCGACCGCGTCACCTGGATGCGCCTGCTCGCCTGCGCCGCTTCGCTCGCGGTGATCGGCGCGCTGACCGGCTGGTTTCTCTGGTTTGTCAGGCGGCGGGCCGGCGAGATCGAGTCGAACCGACACCAATCCTGGCTCGCCCTCGGCGCTGCCGCGATTCGCAAGCCGCTCGCCCTCATCGTCTGGGTGATCGGCGGTTTTCTCGCCTTTATGCCGATCGTCGCCGGCGTCGCCTCGCGCACGTGGCGGATCGAGCTGGCCGGTGGGCTGACCGCGATTCTCTATGGCGGCCGGGTCATCGCCGTCCTCTGGTTGATTTTCCAGGCGATTCGCGCGGTCGAAAAACGGATGCGCCATTGGGCGCAGGAGAGCGGCAGTGTGCTCAATAACGTTCTCGTCCCGGTGGCTGGCCAGACGCTCCGGCTGGCCGTTCCGCTGCTGGCTCTTCTTCTCCTTCTCCCCTTGCTCAACCTCCCGGATAAATGGACCTGGCTGACGCAGAAAGGCTTCGGGATTTTGCTCGTCGTTAGTCTGGCCTTCCTCATCATTCGCGGGGTCCGCTCGATCCAGGTCGCGCTCCTCCGCGAGCACCGTCTCGACGTGGCCGATAACTACACCGCGCGGCGCATTTACACCCAGGTCTCGGTCATTCGGAAACTCATCACCTCGGTCGTCGTGATTTTCGGAATCGCGGCCATTCTCATGATGTTCGACGCGGTCCGCCAGCTCGGCGCGAGCATCCTCGCTTCGGCCGGGATCGCCGGCATCATTCTCGGTTTTGCCGCCCAGAAGACGTTAGGCAATCTCCTTGCCGGAATCCAGATCGCGCTCAGCCAGCCGATTCTGATCGACGACATCGTGATCGTGGAAGGCGAGTTCGGGCGGATCGAGGACATCACCCTCACCTTTGTCGTCGTGCGCACCTGGGACCTGCGCCGTCTCATCGTGCCGATCACCTATTTCATCGAGAAACCGTTTCAAAACTGGAGCCGGAAGTCGGACGAAATTCTCGGCACGATTTTTCTCTACCTCGATTATCAGGCGCCGCTGGGCGAATTGCGCGAAGAGCTGAAGCGGCTCGTGGAAAAGAACGAGAACTGGGACCAGAAAGTTTGCGGGCTGCAGGTGACCGACACGAAGCCGAACACGATCGAAGTGCGCGCGCTCGTCAGCAGCTTGAACCCGGGCAAAAACTTCGATCTGCGCTGCGAGGTGCGGGAAGGGTTGATCGAGTTTTTGCGCAGCCGCTATCCGGAAAGTCTGCCGCGAATTCGGATGGCGATGGAGCGGCTCGAGGAATCGCCCGCGCCCGAAGCGCGTCACGCCTCGACCGTGGAAGGCGAAGAGCACGAGCGCGGTCCGAGCGCGCCGGGCTTGGAAAAAACCGGAAGCTGAGGTTGTAGCCGGGGGCGCTGACCCCGGCTGGTCTATGTCTTAGCCACGCCATTCGTCGCCGGGGTCAACGCCCCCGGCTACAACGCTTGCGCCCCCGGCGGCAAAATCGTAAAAAGGTTGCATGTTCCAGAAGGATGCGATCGTGCGGCTCCTGCGCGATAACGATCCCGCCACCGTCACCCTCCTGAAGGAACAACTCATCGAAACCGGCAGCGAAGGCGTCGCGGCCCTGCGCGATCTGCTCACGCTCGACGATGCCGCCGTGACCGAGCACGTGCGCGAGGTGCTGGAAAAGATCGAGACCGAGCAGGCGCACGACGAAATGCTGATTTTCGCGCACCTCTTCCCCGAGCACGGCGACATCGAGGCGGCCTGGTGGCTTCTCACGCGCTGCTTCGAGCCGGAAGCGCCGATCGCAAAATTGCGACGCAAACTCGACGCCTGGGGCCGGCGTCTGCGCATGCTCGTGGCCCGCGCGGAGTCGAACCGGGAGCGGCTCCAGGTGATGACGACTTTCATGGCCGAAGACCTCGGCTTTCGTGGCAACGCGGAGGAATATTACGACCCGAAAAATTCGCTCCTCAACGACGTGATCGAGACCCGGCTGGGCATTCCGATCTCGCTCGCGGTCCTTTACATAATCATCGGCCGGCGCGCCAACATGCAGATCGACGGGATCAATTTGCCGGGGCATTTCATCGCCCGTTATGAGCGCATTTTGTTCGACCCGTTTCATGGCGGGCGAATTTTGTCGCGGCCCGATTGCGAGGCGATTCTCGCGCGGCAACGGCTCAAGTCGCAGTCGAGTTATTTCGCGCCGGCTTCGTCGCGGCTCGTCTTCATGCGGATGCTCGCGAACCTGCTTTTTATTTTCGAGCGGGCGGGCGATCGGCGGAAGCACGGCCTCGTCATGAATTGGCTGAAGGCGCTGGATCGTTCCTGATGATTGTAGGGCGGGCGCTTCGCCGGCCCCGATTCAGAAACTGGGCAACCCGCCTGAGGCGGGTCGCCCTACAATTTCAACTTCCCAGGCTGGCGAAGAAATGCTCGAGCCGCGTTTGGCCATGTCGCTCGCGGCGAGCCTGCACGACTTTTTCCTGATCGGCGCGAATCGTGCGCCCCAACTTTGGCGCCGGAACTTTTCTGCCCAGCTCCTCGAGCCCATGGACAGCCGCCCCGCGCAAGGATGCTTCCTGATCCGCGCAAGTGAGGAGATCGCGGCCTAACGAGTTCGCGAGGATTTGCAGAGAAGTGGGCGATTGCAGAATGCCGCCGGAAACGATGATCTTGCGGAGCGGGCCGGCGGCCGTTTCGAGCTGCTCGAAGATTTCCGCAAGCCGGTGACAGAATGCGGCGGTGGCGGCGTAGAGAAGATCGGCCGCGGTCGTGGCCTGGGTGATTCCGACGACCACGCCGTCGATGTTTTGCGGCCAGCTCGGCCCGCGTTCGCTCACCCAGAAAGGCAGAACGGTGAGATGCGATGGCCTGGCGGCGGCCTCGCGCAGGAGCTTTTCAATCGCGCTCTCGTTCGATGCCAGGCGCAGCTCGCGGCGGCACCAGGCGTGAAGATTGCCGGCGTTGCTCACCGCGCCGCCGAGAAGGGCGCGCTTTTCATCCACGACAAAACGAAAGAGACCAAAGGGCGGCGACGGACTGCCCACCGGAATGGTGCGGACGGCGGCGCTCGTACCGACATTGATCGCGACGACGCCCGGAGCGGCCGCGCCGGAGCCGAGATTGCCGGCCGCACCGTCGCCGATCGCCGGGAAAATAATGCGATTGTCGGCTTCGAACCGATCGCGCAACGGGTTCAGTTGCGAACTCGTTAGGCCGACAAATTCGCGCAACTCATCATCCCAACTCCTGGTCGTGAAATCGTAAAGACCGGTGCCGCTGGCCATCGAATGACTGCACGCGCGGACGCCGAAAATCTCCTCAAAGATCCACTCTGCAGGCGAAACCCAACGAGCGACGCGGCGAAAGAGCTTCGGTTGGGTGCGGCGCAGCCAGAGAAGTTTGGCGGGCCAGAAAGATGGGCGCAGCATACAGCCGGTGCGCTCGAGGATGATGCGCTCGTCGAATTTTTCGCGCAGGCGGACCGCATCCTCGGTCCCGCGGGCATCAGCCCAGGTGAAGACCGGGGTGAGCGGCTTTCCGGCGCGATCGAGGCCGAGCAGGCTGTGCCAGAATCCGGAGCCGGCGACCGTCGTTGCCGAGTCGGTCGTTAGGCGACGGGTTTGCCGGAGACATTTGTTCGTCGCGCGGAGGAGGACGGCCGGATCCAGGACGGCGCCATGCTCCGCGGAATGGCGCACCCGATAGTATTCGCTCGCGCTGCTTTTCGGAACGCGGCCGGCCTTTTCGTCGAAGAGCGCGCTGCGGACCGACGATGTCCCGATATCAAGCGCAAGAACGACCCCAGAAGGCATAACGAAACAACTTTAAGTGTTAAGTTTTAAGTCTTAAATCTGAGGAGGCTTTCATGCGCGGGCCGCATTTGCGCACTTAAAACCTAAAACTTAAAGCTTAAAACTTCCGCACCGATGTACCGGAAAATCCTTGTCGCCCTCGATAACAGCGAAACGGATCAGGCGATGCTGCCGCATATCAGCGAGCTGGCCAGGCTGCACGGCCCGGAACTTCTCCTCCTGCACGTGGCCGACGGCTGGGCGGCGCGCAATTACAATCGCTTCCAACTGGCCGACTCCGAGGAGATGAAAGAGGACCGCGCGTATCTCGAGAAGGCCGCGCAGGATTTGCGCGCGGGCGGTCTTCTCGTGCAAACCCATCTTGCGCTCGGGGAACCGGCCCGGGGGATTTTGCAAACCGCGGGCGAGGAGGATTGCGATCTCATCGCGATGACGACGCACGGCCACCGCTTTTTGAAGGACCTACTCTACGGGAGCACGATCACCCAG
>JBBQHV010000089.1:0-7314 GCA_038324295.1 Chthoniobacterales bacterium | reverse complement strand
TCCTTCAAGCGCCGCATCGCCGGCATGCCCGGCGGCGTCGTCGCGTGGATGAACATCGGGACGGAAAAATCGCCGGCGGCAAACCTTCCCGCGATCATCTTCAGGTGCGCCCGGATGGCCTGGCGGCTCTCCGCATCTTTCGGGTCGTTCGCCGCCACCTCGATCGCTCCGCCATCGGGAAGGAGGCGAAAATGGTGGCCCGTCATCTGATGACTGAATCCCATCCCCTCGTCGCCGCGCGCATCCACGCCTTCGAAATGAGCCGGCCGCGGCAGGCTCGGTGAGGACGCTGGTGGATCCGCCAGGGCGGACAAAGCCAGGGCGAGACCGCCCGCGACCACAAATAATTCCTTCATAGTTGCATTAAGCAACTAATTAGTTGTAAAGTCAAACTACTTTGACGAAGCAACGATCGGAAACAGAGGCGGCCGAGCTGGCCGCCGCGATGGTCGCGCTCGTCCGGGCTTTTGGCCTGCATCGGCCGCATGAGACTCCCTGCGGCGAGCCCGTCCCGGTGGCGGAAGCGCACGCCGTCATGGACCTGGCCGCGAGCGGACCACTCAATCACGGCGAGCTGGCCGCGCGATTGCGCCTCGACAAGAGCACGGTTAGCCGGCTCGTCCGCCAGCTGGAGAAGCGCAAATGGATCGAGCGAGTGCCTGCGCGGGACGATCGGCGAGTCATCCAGGTTCGCCTGAGCACGACAGGGAAGCGCGCCGCGGAACGACTCGCTCGGGCGCGCCACGGAAAATTCGACGCGCTCCTCGCGGCCATCCCGAAGGCGAAGCGAAGCCTCGTCCGCGAGGCGATGTCAGCGTTGGTAGCGGCGCTGGAGAAATAAAGCGGTTGCCGCCCCTTCGCTACTGCAAGTAGGCGGCGAGCAAAAAACCGGCATAGGTGCCGAGGGCGTTGCCTAACGAGCCCGCGCGGATGCCAGGCAAACGCAGGTCGCCCCGCCCGATCGCCGTGGCCAGAACGCCGGCCGAAGTTGCGCCGCCGATGTTGGCATTCGAGGCGACTGCGATGAGCGCCCAATCGCGCCGCAGCAATCCTCCAATGGCAAAAATCACGAGGCCGTGAAATGCGACGATCACGGTGACCCAGGCGAGGAGAGGAGAAAAAAAGGCGGTTGCGGAACTTCGCTAAGGACAGAGTCTCAGCAAGATGGCCGAGCATTTCGCCATTCGCCTCGCCACTCCGGCGGATGCCGGGCTGATTGCGCGCCATCGCGCCCGCATGTTTCAAGACACGGGCGAGATGCCGGCACACCTCTTCGAGAAATTTCTCGCCCGATGCAAAGCGCGGACTCGAGCGATGCTCGAAGAGGGCGAATATATCGGCTGGCTCGCGAGCCCGAGCGATGAACCGGGCCGGGTTATTGCCGGGGCCGGGGTGCAGATTCGACAGGTGCTGCCCCATCCCGTTGGCGATCCGGAGAAGGGTTTCACCATCGCCGAAGGCCGCCAGGCGATCATCATCAACGTCTTCACCGAGCCCGCATGGCGACGACGCGGCGCGGCGAAATTACTCCTGGAAGAAATCATCGCCTGGGCGCGCGAGCGCGAACTCGAGAGTCTCGTTCTCCACGCGAGCGAGGAAGGCCGCGCCCTTTATGAGCAACTCGACTTTAAAGCGAGCCGCGAGATGCGTCTGAATTGGCGGCGACTCCGGCCCGCCTAACGAACGACGACGGCAGCCGCGCCCGGCCGTCATCACTTCGAGAATCGAGCTTTCTTCCCCCAGTGGTTGGAACTCCATCGCCGACCGGCGGATACTCTGCCGATGGAGCAGGCAAACGTTAGTCGCACCAGCTTCCGCACCGGCTTTGTCCTCATCCTGGTGCTGGCCGTCTCGGTCCTCTTCGTCGCGGTCGCCTGGCCGTTTATCAAACCGCTCCTCTTAGGGGCGATGCTCGCCGGGTTATCGCGACCGCTCTACCGCCGGGTCACCCGAATGGTCGGCGGTCGGAAGTCGCTCGGCGCCGTGCTCACGCTTTTGATGCTCTTCGTGCTCGTGGCCGGTCCGCTCAGCGCCTTTATCGGCATCGTCGTGCAACAGGCGTTGCACATCAGTAACGATGCCATCCCCTGGGTGCGGGAGCATCTCGGGTCGGCCACGGCCTTCGATGCGCATAACTGGCTCGTGCAGCGTTTCCCGTCGCTGGCCGATTACGTCCCGGAGCAGGAACAGATCGCCGACAGTGCCGCCCGGCTGGCGAAAGCCGCCGGCGGCTTTCTCGTCGCCGGCGCGACCCAGCTCACCGCCGGGACCGCTACTTTTCTGCTCAACCTTTTCGTCATGCTCTACGCGATGTTTTTTTTCCTCCGCGACGGTGGGGTTATTCTGGAAAAAATCTTCTACTACACGCCGCTGAGTCACGCAGACGAAGTGCGCGTCCTGGAACGGCTCACTTCCGTGACCCGGGCGACGATCAAAGGAACGCTCGTCATCGGCATCATCCAGGGCGCGCTCGCCGGCTTCGGCTTCTGGGTCGCGGGGCTCGACGGGGCGGCTTTCTGGGGAACGGTCATGGCGGTGTTGTCGGTCATCCCCGGGATCGGCGCCGCTCTCGTCTGGGTCCCGGCGGTGATTTATTTGTTCATCATCGGGCAGACCGGGACTGCGATCCTGCTTCTCATCTGGTGCGCCGCGGTGGTCGGCACAGTCGATAATGTGCTCCGGCCCAGTCTCGTCGGGAAAGATGCGAAAATGCCCGACCTGCTCATTCTCATCGGCACGTTAGGCGGCCTCTTCCTCTTTGGCCCGATCGGCTTCATTGTCGGGCCACTTGTCTGCGGTTTATTTCTCACCGTCTGGGACATCTACGGCACGACCTTCAAAGACATCCTGCCGCCGGTGCACCGCCTCCACTCCGGCGGCACGAGAAAAGCTGAGGTGACTGCGGAGTCCGGGAGCGAAGGCAAAGCGCCTTAGTTCCGGCGCCGTCTACTTTCCTAACCGCTGCGCCAATCATGCCCCAAAAGTCCCAAATCGATTTCATCGGCATCGGCGCACCCAAGTGTGGGACGACCTGGCTTTCCGCCCAGCTCGAGGCCCATCCGCAGATCGGCTTCGCCCCGGACAAGGAGGTCTATTATTTCGCCGATACGATTTTGCGGCGGCTTGCGGGCAAGGAGCTGCGTTACTTCGAGCGCGGCGAGGGGTGGTATCACGAGCAATTTCCGGCACCCGCTGGAGAAATCGTTAGGCGCGGGGAGTTTTGTCCCGCATATCTCTACTCAGAGGAAGCCGCCAGGCGGATCGCTGACTACCGGCCGGATATCAAACTGCTCCTCTGCCTGCGGCCTCCGGTGGAGATGATTTACTCGTGGTATTGGTATAACCGGAACGCGGTCGTCGCGACCTTGCCGGAAACGTTCGAGGCAATGATGGAAAATCCGTTTCTGCGCGATCTCGGATGCTTCGCGCGCCATCTCCGGCCCTACCTCGATCGCTTCTCAGCGCAAAACATTCTGGTCGTCCAATTCAATGCGATCCGGAGCGAACCGGATCGCGTCCGACAACGCGTCTATGAATTTCTGGAGGTGGCGGCGGATTTTAAGCCGCAGCTGGAAGCGGGAAAAAACGCCGCCCGTGCGCCGCGCTTTCCGTTTTTGCAATCGAGCGCGCAGCGTGTTTACGAAGGCGTCTCCTCACTTCCGGGCGTCGGAAAACTTCTGAAATCTCCGGTCGTGGCCAAGACGCTGCAAAGCGCCTATCACCGATTCAATACCAAGGCTCAAAAATACGAGGAGCTGTCATCGGAGGAGCGACTCCGCTGGGAGAACTACTACGCCTCCGATCAGAAGGAGCTCTCCGAACTGTTGCGACGGATTCAGGTCGTGGCCTGAACCGTCGTTTCCTACTTTGCCAACTCGTAGAGGTATTCCACGAACGACATGACCGCGCCGTCGTAGCCCTGCACTTTCGGATTCGTCGAATCGATCACGTAGTATTCGTCCGGGGCATGCGCGCCGCTGCCGTGCCCAAGACCGAAATGCCCCGAGGCCAGCTTGAGCGGTTCGCCGGTGAAGACGTAACCGGGATAGGAACCGGCATTCCACGGCCATAAGACCGGATCAATCCCCGCGTCTTTCAGGACCGCGACTTGCGCCTGAATGAGCGGCGCGCTCGCCGGTGTCGTGGTCGGGTCGTAGCCGCCGGTCATGTCCACCTCGATATCGCCGAAACCATGCTTCGCGAGATGCGCCTTGAGCGCCGCGAGCGCCTCGTCGGCTTTCATCCCCGGGACGAGCCGGAGGTCGAGTTTCGCCACCGCCTGATGCGGGAGAATGGTTTTGCCGCCGGGGCCGGTGTAACCGCCGACCAGGCCTTCAATGTTGACGGTCGGCTGCGATTCGAGCCGCTCCTGCGCTGCCTCCCACGGCAGGTCGTCGATCCAATGTTTCACCCCGAGCACTTTCTTGCGCTGTGCTTCGCTCTCCCGCTTCGAAGCTTCCGCGATCATCTTTTTCTCCTCCGCGGTGAGCGGACGCGGTTTCGGATAATTGTCGATCGTGATGTTGTTGCCATCCTCGGAAACGAGAGTCGTTAGGGCATGGACCAGGTGCCAGGCCGGACTGTCGACCATCGCCTTGAGCGAAGAATGAATGTCTTTCGCCGGACCGCGTCCCCATTTTTCACCGCTCGACGTGAGCGAGCATTCGATAATGCCTTTCGCGCCCAGGCTGACAGTGACGACGCCATCGACGCTCTGCATCGCCGAGGGCATGAACACGCCCTCACACTTGGACAAGGCCGCCTGCACTTCCGGCTTGTGCACGATTTGACCGATGTGGGGCGAGCCGATCTCTTCCTCGCCCTCCGCGACGAGCACGAGATTGACCGGCAATTTTTTCCCGGCACCCTTGATCGCATGGAGGGCGGCGAGAAAGGCCGACTCCGGTCCCTTCTGATTGACCGCGCCGCGACCGACGATCGCTTTCCCGAGGCCGGGCTTGTCGACCATTTTCCCCTCGAGCGGCGGCGACGACCATTCCGAGGGATCGAACTGCTTCACGTCGTACATGAAATAGAGCCCGACAGTTTTCGGCGCGCCCGCATCGAGCGTCGCGAAAACACCCGGCTTGCCTTCGGTCTCGATGCGCTCGGCTTTTTGAAAACCGGCGTCCTTCAACATCTGGGCCATCAGATCGGCGCCCTGGGGATAGTTCAGGTTCTCCGCCGCGATCGAGGGTAGCTTGATCCAATCCCGCAGGCGCTGGATCGCTTCATCGTGCTGCTTCGCGACCTGCGCTTTTATGTCAGCGAGATCATCGCCGGCGGCAATCGAAGGGTGAGTCGCGGCGAGGAGAAGGGCGAACGGAAGAGCAGCGAGAGAGCGAATGGTGCGATGCATGAATCTAACCTGAACGCCTTCGCGAGCACCCCGCAAGGCGAAACAGAAGGAAGCTTGAGCTGCTCTCGGTAGCGTCTTAATATCGACGCATGACCACGCTGTCGCCAACCCAGGCCCGCACCAATCTCTCCTCGCTCCTGAAGCGCGCGGCCAAAGGCGAAGACATCGGAATTCTTCACGGCGACCAGGTGATTGCTTTGCGCCCGGTGACCGTTCATTCGGACGATTACGCACTGCGCGAATACGGCGTGACGGAGGAAGAGCTCGATCGCTTTGTGAAGCGAATGAACAAACGGATCGCTCGCGAACGCAAGGCCGGCACGATCAAGCGCTACAGCGGTGACTTGGAAGCAGACATTGCAGATTGAACTTTCCCAGCGTTTTCGGCGTGAAGCGCGTGCTCCTAACGAAGCCGCGTCGCCAGGAAATCGCGCGCGTCCTCGACCGTCTGCGGGCAGAGTTTGGCAGGCCGCATCCGCACAGCGGGCGCGAAATCCGTCGGCTTAGAGGGCGTCTAAAAAGTAGACCAGCATGGAGGGCGGCGCTCCTGCGACGCCGCGCGTGGAGACAGATTAGATGCGCGGATCGCATGGGCGGATTCGCGGAGCTCATCCCTCCAGTAATCAAAAAGCCTCTTAGCTCGCCGGTTCATCAAGAAAGCTGAATCCGAGCGCGGATCGCGGCGCATCTCATCCGCGGGCCGCGGAATCGCGTGCAACCGGAGGAGAAACTATGAGCACGCTTTTGCAGGATCTTCGTTATGGCTGGCGGCAATTGTTAAAGCATCCGGGCTTTACCGCGCTGGCCATCATCTCGATGGGCCTCGGGATCGGGGCCAACACCGCCATCTTTAGTCTTGTCGATACCGTCCTGCTTCGGCCGTTGCCGGTAAAGGATCCCGCGCAGCTCGTGGCGGTTTACGGGACAGAGCACAAGGGCGCCGACATCACCCTGCAATCCTATCTCGATTACAAAGATTACCGCGACCGCAACACTGTCCTCTCCGGTCTCATCGCCTACCGGCTCTGCGTCACCAACATGAGCCATGGCCGGACGAACGAGCGCGCCTGGGGCTATATCGTTTCCGGCAATTATTTCGATGTCCTCGGCGTGAAGCCGATCGTCGGTCGCGGTTTTCTCCCGGAGGAAGACAGGACGCCCGGGGCGAAACCGGTCACGGTCCTGAGTTACGCCACCTGGCAGAAGCTTTTCGCCGGCGATCCCGCGGTCATCGGCCGCTCGGTCACTTTGAACGGCCGGCCTTACACGATCATTGGCGTGGCGCCGAAAGATTTCGTCGGCACAGAGGTCGCCTACGCCCCGCAAATGTGGGTGCCGATCATGATGGCGAAGGAGATCGAGATCGGGAGCCACTGGCTCGATTCGCGCGATAGCCACAACCTCTTCACCGTCGGCCGGCTCAGGCCCGGCGTGAGTCGAGAACAGGCGCAAGCCGCTCTCACCGTCCTGACCGGGCAGTTAGCGAAGGAGCATCCGAAGGAAAACGCGGGACGCGGGGTACGACTGATTCCGCCCGGGCTTTTCATCCCCTCGATCCGCGATTCGGTTTTTGCTTTCTCGGGCGTGCTCGCCGTCGTGGGCGGTCTCGTCCTCCTTCTCGCCTGCGTCAACCTGGCCAACCTGCTCCTCGCGCGCGCGACCGAGCGGCGCAAGGAAATCGCCATTCGTCTCGCGGTCGGGGCGAGCCGCTGGCGACTCGTTAGGCAGCTCCTCACCGAAAGCGTTATGCTCTCCCTCGTCGGCGGCGGTCTCGGATTGCTTCTCGCCAGTTGGATCAATCACGCCGTCTCCAGTCTCCAACTCCCGAGCGACTTCAATCTCCTCTTCGACGTGCGCCTCGATCGCCGCGTCCTCCTTTTTACCATCGGGTTATCGATCCTCACCGGCGTGCTCTTCAGCCTCATTCCCGCCCTTCAATCCTCGAAACCGGATCT
>JBBQHV010000088.1:0-7360 GCA_038324295.1 Chthoniobacterales bacterium | reverse complement strand
CGCGCGCACGAGCAGCGGATGAATAACATCCGGCAATTTGGCGAGGCGAACACGGCGCGCTTCAACGAGCGGATGTCGGCGATGGATCGCAACAAGGCGGCCTTCGACAGCCGGATGTCATCGATGGATCGGCAGCAGGAGGTCCGCGTCGATACGATCCGCGGGGTGTCGAAGTATTCGGACCCCAACACCGGAGAGCGAGTGAAAGTGGAAGACGGCTATGACCATGTCTATCGCAACCGCCAGGATCCGACCGCTTACTACGGCACCAATACCCCGATCGAAGCGGGGCAGTTGGATTGGCAGGAGTTAAAGAAGGTCGAGCTGAAGGATTACTAGGGCAGAGACCGTGGCGTCGCAGGAGCTCCGCCCTCCATGCTTTTGCTGACCACGACTTTCGAGCCTTCAGTTTCAGCGTTTGAGTATGGCGAACCGAAATAGGAAAAGCCCGCCGGTGAAGCGCTCGGGATTGCCGGTGCCGCTTCTCATTCTGGTTGCCTTCGGTCTGGGGGCGGGGACGACCTGGTTGGTGATGCGCAGTTCTTCGAGTGCGCCGCCCAAGCCGGCGATCGAAAGTTTCCTTCCCTCGCCCGGCGGCCAGCCGGGGATGACTCAGCTGCCGTCCACGGCGCGCGCCGAGCCGCCAAACGTTTCCCAACTTCCACCGGCCGAGGCGGCGCGGACGCTGGGGAACTGGAACTACGACCGGCAGAACTGGGCTCACGCGATCGAGCATTACGAGCAGGCCATCGCGCGCGGGGCCGACAACCCCGATGTGCGGACCGATCTCGGAAATTGCTTCCGCTTTCGCGGGCAACCAGAGAAGGCGCTCGAGCAATATCAGATCGCGCAAAAGCAAAATCCGCAGCATGAGAACAGCTTGTTCAATCAAATCAGCCTTTACGACGACCTCCTGCACGACAAAGAACGCGCCGCGGCGACGGCGCGCGACTTCATTGCGCGTTTCCCGCAAAGTCCGCAGGCCGAATTGGCCCGACAACGGCTTCCGAAGCAGGAGTAAGCAAGAAGTAGAGAGCTGAAATACTGAAATGAGACAGGCATGAATGTCGGGCAGCGGCATTACCGAACCATCTGGTTGGATCCGGCTGATGAACGGATTGTGCAGCTGATCGATCAACGGGCCCTGCCGCATCAGTTTGTGGTCGAGGAGGTGAGGACGGTTGAGGAAATGGCGGTCGCGATCAGGGAAATGCACGTGCGCGGGGCCGGGTTGATCGGGGCCGCGGCAGGCTACGGGATGTATCTCGCCGTGCTCGCGGGAAGGGAGCCTAACGAGTCCGCCGCGCTGCTGCGGGCGACGCGGCCGACGGCGGTAAATCTGGGCTGGGCCGTCGAGCGGCAACTGGCGCGGATCGCGACCGGTGGAAGCGCAGCGGAGAAGATCACGCTCGCGCGCGAGACGGCGGAGACGATCGCGGACGAGGACGCGGAATATTGCCGCCAGATCGGGGTGCACGGTTTGGAATTGATTCAGGAAATCGCGCGGCGGAAGAAAGGCGAGCCGGTGAATGTGCTGACGCACTGCAACGCGGGCTGGCTCGCGTTTGTCGATCACGGTTCGGCGACCGCGCCGATCTACGCGGCGCACGATCTCGGGATGCCGGTGCATGTGTGGGTGGATGAGACGCGGCCGCGCAATCAGGGAGCGAAGCTGACGGCGTGGGAGCTGGGCGAGCATGGCGTGCCGCACACCGTCATCGCCGACAACGCAGGCGGGCATCTCATGCAGCGCGGCGCGGTGGACCTCGTGCTCGTGGGAACCGATCGCACCACTTACACCGGCGATGTGGCGAACAAGATCGGAACTTACTTGAAGGCGCTGGCGGCGAAAGACAGCGGGGTGCCGTTCTATGTCGCGCTCCCTTCCTCCTCGTTCGACTGGCAGATGCGGGACGGACTGGCGGAGATTCCGATCGAGGAACGCGGGGCGGAGGAGGTGAAACACGCCGACGGCTGGGCGGAAGGCCGGTCGGTCGAGGTACGGCTGACGCCGGAGGGTAGCCCGGCGGCGAACTACGGGTTTGACGTCACACCGCGGCGCCTGATCACGGGCCTCATCACGGAGCGCGGGATTTGCCAGGCTAACGAACAAAGTATTCTGGCGATGTTCCCCGAGCGCGGGCGATGAACGAGACCGGCTCGGTCAAGTTTCACTACGAATCGGATGGGCGGGAGCTGGCGCCTTTCCCCGGGTTTGCGGAATTGAATGCGGCTCGGGAGGAAGCGCGGGAGCTCGGGCTCCTCGGGGGGGATGAGAACGGGATCGGGTTTGGCAATGTCAGTGTGCGGTCCGACGCGGGCTTCCATATCACCGGCTCCGGCACAGGCATGCTTGCCTCGTTAGGCCGGCGTGATTACGCGAAGGTGGTGGCGTGGGATTTCGAGCGGAACTGGCTGCGTTGCGAAGGAGAGGCGATCGCCTCCGCGGAATCGCTCACGCATGCCGCGATCTATGCGGCGGATGCGAGCGTGCGCGCGGTCGTGCACGGGCATGACCACTCGTTATGGCGCAGGCTGCTCGAGCAAGGTCCGTTCACGGCCGCGGATGTGCCTTACGGCACGCCGGAGATGGCCCTGGAAGTGGAACGCCTCTTGCGCGAAACGGATGTGCGTAGGAGTGGACTCTTCGCCATGGCCGGGCATCAGGACGGGATCGTTGCTTTCGGAATCGACTGCCACGCAGCGCTCGCCGGCTTGAAAGAGCTAAGAGGCCAATTGTAGGGCGGCCGCCCGGGCTGCCCTGTTTCGGAATCGGGGCAGGCGAAGCGCCCGCCCTACAATTTCCGCCGTCGAACGTCAGGCAATCTCCTCGAACTCGCCCCGCTCGCGATTTTTGCGGCAGCGGTCCCAGGGAAAACATTTGCCGTTCATCGCCACGTAGACTCCAGCAGGTAACACTTGCACGAAGGAGAGCGCGCTTCCGAGATTGAAGAGGCCGTCGGAACTGCCGAAGGCCCATGGGATCATGGCCCCGGTGAGGACGACCGTCTTGTCTGTGACGGCGGGAGCGATCGCGGCAGCCGTCTCGGTCATCGTGTCGGTGCCGTGCGTGATGACGATGTGGTCTTCGGGCGCTTGCAGGCAGTTCTGCACGATGAGGGCGCGATCGGCGTCGGTCATTTCCAGGCTATCGATCATCATGACGGTGCGAATGCTGACCGGCACCCGGCAGCGGCCGCGCTTCAACATTTCGGCGAGGTGGGTATCCTTGAAGAAGAGCTGGCCGGTGCGCTCGTTGTATTCCTTATCGAAGGTGCCGCCGGTGACGAGGATGCGGATGGACATGCGAGAAAGAAGGCGAAAGGCTGAGTAAGTCTATGATCGGGCGGCGGGTTTCTCTCCGGGTGGGCGCTTTGGAGGGAGGGCGCGCCGGATGGCGGCGACGAGTGACTCCGGGGAGGAGCCTTTTACGACGTGCTCGAGGAAGCCGGCGGCGTGGCTCCGCTCGATGTGTTCGGGCTCGTCGTAGGCGGAGAACGCGATCGCCGGCACGGGGTGGCCGCGCTTCAGTTCGGCCATCAGATCCCAGCCGGTGCCGTCGGGCAGATTGAGATCGCAGAGGAGGGCGTCGAACTCGATCTCCTCCGCCAGTTCCAGCGCCGAGCGCACGCTTTCGGCGAGGGTGACGGCGAAGCCGCACGCTTCCAGATAGACTTTCAAGCTGCGCGCGGTGGGAGCGTGATCCTCCACCACAAAAATGCGTTCCCTCATCATCGTTAGGCTAATCTAGCCGGCTCCGAGCAGGGACAGGGTCACGATAAAAGCCGCGCCGCCCGTGTCACTCAGCGGTCGCGCCCGGATGTCGCCGCCGTGCGCTTCGACGATCGCTTTCGCGACGTAGCGGCTGAGCCCGACCCGGCCGACGCCGAAGGGCGAGCTGCGACCGGCTTCGAAAGGATGGAAGATCACTTCCGCAATCCGATCGCTGAACGGCTCGCCGCTGTCTTCGATGGAAATCTTCACCCGGTCCGCGATCGTCCGGGTGGAAACGCTGATGCGCCCGCGCGTCGGACTGACGTTGATCGCGTTGCGCAGAAAGGTAGCGAGGGCGCGTTCGAGGCGGGGGCGATCCGCCGGCAGATGAGCGGGACGGGCGGCCAGGTGCAGCTCGGGCTCGATCTCTTTCATGGCAAAATCGCGAGCGCAGGCCATCAGCGCCGCTTCCAGGCAATCGTGCACTTCAGTTTCTTTCGTCGTTAGGCGGAAAGCTCGCCGGGTGAGGCGGGAGGCGTCGAGCAGGTCGTCGATGAGGGCCGCTTCGGCGCGGGCATTGTGCTCGATCACACCGGCCAGCTCGCGCTGGTGCGGCGGAAGGTCCTTCTCCGCCGCGAGGGCCGACGCGCTCAGGAGCACCGGCGTAAGGGGCGTGCGCAGCTCGTGGCTGATCATCATGATGAAGCGGTTCCTGGCTGCATCGGCCGCTTCCGCGCGCTCTTTGAGGGCGCACATCTCGGCCTCGCTAGCGGCCAGGCGCTCCTGGTGTTCGTCGACAAATTGCAAAGTGGAGGAGACGATCAGGTCATCGAAAAAGCGATCCACAATCCGGCTGGCTCGGTGGCGCACTTCGGGCGACAGCTCGCCTTCGCTCGCTTCGAAAGCGGTGAGCCAGCGGCCGAGAAAATCGCGTCGCACCAGCGCCAGCTCGCGCAGCAATTCCTCGAGCCTGTAGCCTTGCTGCCAGCGCTTGCGACCGTGCGCGTGCCCGTTGGCCTCGGCTTCGTCGCGCGGTTCGTCGGCCTGCGGATCTTTCAAGGTCTCGGCCAGCTCGAGGCAGAGCTGTGGGAAATGATCGAGCAATTGATTGAAGGTCAGTTGCTCGGTCTCGACTTCGGAGCTGCGGTCGATCGCGGCGACCCAGTGCCGGTTAATTTCGCTGCGTTGGGCGACGATGAAGTCGGCAAATGCGGCCAGCGCATTTTGTGGACTCGTAGTTGGCGAATCGGTCATCTTCGCTCCACCGCTTCGGAATTGGGTCGCCCCACCTTGCGTTTCCATTCGCGCCGGAGGCCGCCTTCGCGTGTATCGCCCGCCGGTCGGGCCCGCGATTTATCGCGAAGACGAAGCCGAGTCGCGGGTCCCGCATCCGCGACGACGACCAATGACCGCATGCCTAACGACAGCTGGACGAACTCAAAGCCCGACCACGACGGCTTTGGTCTCGGTGTAGTGTTCCAGGACCTCGCGTCCCATCTCCCGCCCCCAGCCGGACTGCTTGTAGCCGCCAAAGGGAAGCGCAGCGTCGAAAATATTGTAGCAGTTCACCCAGACGGTGCCGGCCTTGAGCGCTGCCGCGATGCGGTGGGCTTTGGAGATGTCGCGGGTCCAGACACCAGCCGCGAGGCCGTAGGCGGTGTCGTTCGCGCGCGGAATCAATTCCTCCGGTTTGGAGAAGGCTTCCGCCACCACCACAGGACCGAAGATTTCTTCCTCGACGATGCTCATCCCGGGCTTGACGTTTTTGATCACGGTCGGCTGCACGAAATAACCGCGCTGGCCCGCGCGCGCTCCGCCGGTGACGTAACAGGCGCCTTCCTGTTTTCCTTGCTGCATGTAATTGGTCACGCGAGAAAGCTGTTCTTCTGAAACCAAAGGTCCCATCTCGGTGTCCGCGCTCAGTCCCGGCCCGAGCTTGATCTTTTTCGCGTGGTCGGCCACGCCGTTTACGACTTCGTTGAAAACGCTCCGCTCCACCATGAGTCGGGAGCCGGCACTGCAACATTGACCCTGATTGAAAAAGATGGCGCTGGCCGCGCCGGCAATGGCAGCGTCGAGGTTGCCGGCGTCCTTGAAGATGATGTTGGGCGATTTTCCTCCCAGTTCGAGGCTGACTTTCTTCAGGTTCCCGGCGGCGGCGTGCACAATCAATTTGCCCACCTCGGTCGAGCCCGTGAAAGCGATCTTGTCCACATCGGGATGGGCGGCGAGCGCGGCCCCGGCGGTTTCGCCGAACCCGGTGACAATATTAACGACGCCTTCCGGAAAGCCGGCCTCAAGGATCAATTCGCCGAGTCGCAGAGCGGAGAGGGGCGTTTGTTCAGCGGGCTTAAGGACAATGCAGTTCCCGGTGGCGAGCGCAGGCCCGAGTTTCCAGGCGGCCATGAGCAGCGGGAAATTCCACGGGATGATCTGACCCACCACACCGATCGGTTCGCGCAGGGTGAAGGCGTGAAAATTTGCACCCGGCGCGTAGGGAACGCTGACCGGGAAAGTGCGCCCTTCGATCTTGGTCGCCCAACCGGCCATGTAATGGAAAAGATCGGCCGCGAGCGGAACGTCGGCTACCCGGGCAACCGTGAGTGGCTTGCCGTTATCGAGCGATTCCAGCTCGGCGAGTTCATCGGCGTGCTCGAGAATGAGGTCGCCCAGGCGCCAGATGAGTTGGCCGCGTTCACTCGCGGTCAGGCGGCGCCAGGGTCCGGATTCGAAGGCGCGACGGGCGGCGACAACGGCGCGGTTGATGTCCTCTTTCTCGCTCTCGGCGACGCGAGCAATGACCGAAGCTTCGGCCGGATTGAAAACATCGAAGGTCTTGCCGGATGCGGCCGGAACCCATTTGCCCGCGATCAGATTTTGTTTGGGCTTCTTCAGCCATTTGGCTGCGGAGGAACTCATTCGAGGTGCGGAGCGCCTCGCGGGAACGTGGCCGTTTCCTCCGGCTCCGCGCGGCGTTTTGAGTGTGCGAGCGCTCTTGCGCTGACGAGAAGAGATCGTTTTCATAGGCTTGATTTTAGACGAGCGTTTTTCGAGAAACGCATTTAATTTATTTTTTAACCGATCGCGATTGCAATCTAACGCTTCTCTTGATCGAGACGCAATCCTGGCATTGATCGGCCGCAGAGCCTAGAGGACAGGCGGCCGCACTGGCTTTGCTTTTGCCGGGACCAATTTACTCATGAGCGCATTGGTTGTTTTCTCGAGGATGATTCCCCAGGCGCTCATCACGGCCAGGGTGACGAGCGTAATGAGGAAGAACATCCAGATGGGTTGTTGTCGGATGCGGAGTCCGAGCCAAATGACGTAGGGCTGGTGGATGAGATAGATGCCGTAGGAATACACTCCGACCAGGCCAAGGACCCGGGCCGGATAGGAGAACCGCGCGATTATTCCCGCCGTGCCGGTTAGGACAAGGAAGCAGCAACCGCTCGTCGCCAGGTCGACAAAGACGTAAGCGAAATTGCCGTGATAGAGCTGGAGCGCCGCCGGGTAGAGAATCACTCCGGTGATCAGACCTGGGCCGCCGAGGAGATAGCCCTCCACACGGGCCGGCCGTCGCGTGGCCCACATTCCCAGCGCCATGCCGAGAGAAAATTCCGGCAGGCGGCAGAGCGCGAGGCCGCCC
>JBBQHV010000087.1:0-7389 GCA_038324295.1 Chthoniobacterales bacterium | reverse complement strand
CCTGCCGGTCGATGTCGTAATACTCGAGGGGAACGTAGGCAAACTTCGTCCGGTCGATCAAAGCGGAAAGGATCTGCTCGCACTTCTTGTCGTTCCCATCGCACAAGTGCGCGAGGAGCGAGGCGGCGAGGACATGCTCGGGCAGGTCTTTGTTCGCCGCCTTCACCGTGGCGAGGGCGGCGTTCACTTCCTCCTCGGAGAACATCTGTTGCACGATCAAAAATTTCGCGAGCTGGTCGTTTCCCACTTCGGAGTCGCCGGCCGCCACGCGCTTGCGCACCTGGCCGGTATTGCGTCCGCCGATCTCGGCCAGGCCGCCCGGATCGCTCGCGCCAATCAGACTGCTCGAAGTGCCGGGCGTGAGGACGAGCGAATGCTCCACGCCGGCTGCGGCCGCCGCGTTTCCCTGCGCGCGCGTCTCGATCTCGCCTTGCATGGCGAGGATCTCGGGCGCGTTCGGCTCGAGCGCGAGGACGGCCTCGCACTCCTGCCCGGCGAGCGCGTAGGAGCCGACATTGAAATAGGCTTCCGCGAGACGACGCGAGACGCGCAGTGCATCGGCCGCATTGCCGAGCTTCTGGTGCGCCTCCTTGAGAATGCGCAGCGACTGGTAGTCGTCGGGTTGGGTTTGAGTAATGACCTCAAACATCTCGATCGTCTGACCGATCTGGCTACGCTCCTCTTCTGACAACGTGTGTTCCAGCACGCCGCCGATAAAAGCTAGAAGCGTGCCTCTATCGCCCGAACTCGGCGGGGATTTGTTCCGAAGTGCGCAACCCTGGCGAGCCCGTGGCGGAACGCAATCCACTCCCGCCGCGCATTTTTGTCGCGTGCATTCTCTGCGGAGTGGCAGAGAATCGACGATGCATTTCAGAACCTGGCTCGCTCTCCTTTTCACCCTTGCGCTACCCTGCGGGAGCGCCTCCGCGGCGGAGCTTTACAAGTTCGAACGGCAAATCGCGATCGGCGGCGAAGGCGGGTGGGATATTCTCACGATCGACTCGGCCGCCCATCGCCTCTACCTCTCGCACTCGAGCAAAGTGGTGGTGATCGATTTGGATACGAACGCCGTGGCTGGCGAGATCGGCGACACCCTGGGGGTGCACGGTTTTATCGCGGTGCCGGAAGTGGGGCGCGGATTTTCCTCCAACGGGAAGGAAGCGAAAACGAGCGTGGTCGATCTCAAGACGCTGAAAACGATTTCGAAAGTCGAGACCGGCGAAAGTCCCGACGCGCTCGTTTACGAACCGAAACACGGCGAGGTTTACGTTTTCAACCATCGCGGCAACTCCGCCACCGTGATCGATGCGAAAACGGACAAGGTCGTGGCCACGATTTCGTTAGGCGGAAGCCCGGAGTTTGCGGCCGTCGATAGCGCCGCGGGTCGGATTTATGTGAACATCGAGGACAAAAGCGAGGTCGCGGCGATCGACACCGCCACGCACAAGGTGGTCGCGCGCTGGCCGCTCGCGCCCGGCGAAAGCCCGAGCGGGATCGCGTTCGACACCGCGCATCATCGGCTCTTCAGCACCTGCGACAACGGAATGATGACCATGCTCGACACCGAGAGCGGCAAAGTCGTCGCGACCGCGCCGATCGGAAAAGGCCCGGACGGCTGTGCCTTCGACGAAAAGTCGCAGCTCGCTTTCGCTTCGTGTGGTGAAGGTGTGACCACGATCGCGAAAGAGGAAGCGCCCGATAAACTCACCGTCGTGCAGACACTCAAGACCGAGCGCGGCGCCCGCACGATGGCGCTCGATCCCTCGACTGACCGGATTTACCTGCCGGCGGCGCAATACGAACCGAGGCCAACGCCCGCGCCCGGCTCAAAGCGCCCGCGACCGAAGATCGTGCCGGACACTTTCAAGCTGCTCGTCTACGGGCCGGGCGAATAGTCGTAGCGGAGACGCCTTCGTTAAGCCGATTCACCCGATTGAACGCGCACCACGACATCGCCTAACAAATGGACGTGCTCGCGGAGAACCTCCTCGACCCTCCGGACCAGGGCATCGGCTTCTCCGACAGTCAGGGTTGGATCGACGTTGATCGCCACCTCGCAGTAGACGCGGTGCCCCAGCCAGCGGGCCCGCACATTCTGCACGCCGGTTACGCCTTCCACACGCGTTGGCACGTGCTCGATCTCGGCCACGATCTCGGGCTCGATGCCGTCGATCAACCGCATCCAGACCGAGAAGGCTGCGTTTTTCACGATGAAAAGAATGGCCACCGTGATGAGGAGACCGACGATTGGGTCGAGCACGGGAAAGCCGAGCCAGACGCCGAGAACACCGACCAGGACGGCGAGACTGGTGAAGCCATCGACTCGTGCGTGCTCGCCGTCAGCGACCAGGGCGGCTGAACCAATTTGCTTTCCGACGCGGATGCGGAAACCCGCGACCGCTTCGTTGCCGACAAAGCCGATCAGGGCTGCGATCGCGACCCAGCCGATGTGCGAGACGGGTTCCGGCTGAATAATTTTTCGAACCGATTCATAGGCGGCGACGCAAGCGGAAAAGAAAATGATCAGGACGATAAGCACCCCGGCGACGTCCTCGATCCGTCCGTAGCCATAGGTAAATCTGCGGCTGGCGCCGCTTCGCGCAAGCGCGAAGGCCACCCAGAGCGGCAGGCTCGTGCCAGCGTCGGCAAAATTGTGAATCGTATCGGCGAGCAGGGCGACAGAACCCGAAAGAAGCACCACGACCAATTGCAGCGCTGCGGTCATGCCCAACCCGAGAAGCGAAATCTTGAGCGCGCGAATACCCTGCTCGCTCGACTCCATGACCGAATCTGTTTTCTCCGCGGCGTCGTGGGAGTGGCCGTAAAGCCCGCGCAGCCATCCGATAAGCCCGGCATCGTGCTCGTGCTTGTGATCGTGCGAAGCATGTTGATGGGCGGAATCGCGAGCGCCGGCTAATTTCGTCATTGCCTGGAGCATACCCCCACCCCCCTTCATGATGCAATCTGGTTTGAATTGGCCTTCCGTAACCGTTAGGCTCGATCGCTCGATGAAATCCCGTCGCCATACCCATCCCGATGCCGAACGAGAAGCGCTCCGGCTGCGCGGGCGAAAAATAGCCGGCCAGCTCAAAGCGATCGATCGGATGCTGGCGGAAGATCGCGACTGCGCCGAAATCCTGATGCAGCTCATCTCCGCGCGGAAAGGCCTCAAGTCGCTCTCCGAAAAACTGATTCACTCCCATGCCCACTACTGCATCGAGAACTCCGCGAGCCGTTCCGATTCGAAGAAGAAGCTGCGCGAGCTGCTTGTCGTCCTGGAAAGATACGTCGAATAGCTGCGCGAAATTTGAAACTCGGTGCCGGCGCGCGCGGCCATGCCTGATCACAAACAATATTCAGTTCATCCGATCGGCGTCATCCGATCCTCGCTCAAGCTGCGAGCAGAAGCGCCCCGGTTTGGCGACGAAGGAGCGCCTGATGCCTGGCTCGAGATGCTTCCGGCGGTCGCGGATGGGCTCCATGGTATCAAAGCCGGCGACGACATCATCGTGCTGACGTGGTTTCATGAGTCACGTCGCGACGTGCTAAAACTTCATCCGCGACGAGACCTGACTTTGCCGCTCACCGGCGTCTTCGCGACGCGTTCTCCCGATCGTCCGAATCCGATTGGATTACACCGTGTCAGCGTCCGCGAAATCAGCGGCATCCGGCTAAGAGTTGGACCCATCGAAGCCATCGATGGCACACCTGTCATCGACCTCAAACCCGTGGTGATGCAGTCAGCAGATTCGTGAATGAAATCGGTGCGCGCCCCCGCCAGCAGATTGCATCATCGCTCACTGGTTCCGGCTCGAGGCAGCCGGAGCCATAATCCGCAGGAGCGGGCGTCCCTTCACATTCTTCAGTGGAAAGTAAACCTTATGGGTATTCGGGTCGACCGAAACGCTGTGACTATTCGGACCGACTTCCAGATCGCCAATCTTGCGGAGCTGATTATTGCCATATTGAAACGCCGATACAACACCGGACTCGCACGCGACATAGAGCAACTGCAGCCCGCGATCGAAGGCGAGGACGTCCGGACCTTCCCCGACCGGAAAGACCGCCTCGACAAGGTGAGTCTGCATGTTGAAGACGATGAGCTTGTTGTTTCCCTCGCAGGCTATGTAGGCCTTGCGGTGCGCGGCATCGATGTAGAAACCGTGGGGATGATCGCTCCCCGGCAAGGGATAACGCGCCTGAATCTTGTCGGTCTGCGGGTTGATTTCGACTAACTCGTTGCGCGTCTGCACGCAGGCGAAGACTAAGTGTGAGGCGGGGTCATACTGAGTGTTACCGACCTCGCCGCCCATCTTGATCGTATCCACTCGCTCGTTAGTGCGGACATCGATCACCGTCTCCACTCCGCCGCTTTCGTCCGAAACAAACACCTTGCCGGTTTCGGGCGAGTAGGCCAAGCCATCCGGGAACTTCCCGTCTGGGATTCTCCTTGTCAGCGCGAGCTTCTCCGTATCCACGACCACAATCTCATGATTGCCAGCCACGCTCGCGTAGAGGGCCTTCACTGAGGGCACTACGAGAACACCGGTGACAGTCGGGAAACCCGGCACGTCCGCCACCACCTTCTCGGCCTGCGTATCGACCACCACGATCGTCCCATCGCCCATGTGCGCGAGATACAACCTTCCGGCGGTGGGGTCGAAGCTTTGGTAATCGAAACGGGTCGCCCTCCCTGGAAGTGGCACATCTCTGATCCGCACAAGGAATTCTTTCGCGGCCACCGCTCTGCCTCTCGTCGAAGGGCAGGCCGGGAGAAAAAGTGCACCAAGTCCCAGGACAAGACTGAGGCTTTGGCATGCTTTCATCGGGAGAAATCTTGAACCATCACTCGACTGAGCCCACTTAGCGACGGTAATAACCACGCCATCCGGCTGGCGCGCCTTCAAGAAAAACCCGCCCTCTGGATGGCAAAGCCCCTCCAAACTCTGCCGCTGCGTCAAACCTGCTGATTGACGAACCGGGCTCGTGCCCGGCTTTGCGGGCGACCAGAAGATGTGCCGTTCATTTATGCGACGGGGGAGGTAATGGTGCGCCCGGGCGTAGTCTTTTAAGGGTTGCTCAAGTTTCCCATGTTCCGTCCCGGTAAGGATTCCGGCCGGCGGCTTCTGTTGAAGAAAGGCCTCCAGATCGGTTGGCGCGACCAAACCATATCGTGCTCGTTGTTGCGCATCGAGGAAGGTGGCGGTGCGCCAGGCGAAAGGACCACTGGCGAAATCGCGATAGATATCAGCCCCGCCTTCCAGGGGCAGAATCGGGCCGAGCGTGAGGAGCCGTCCTTGCGGAGCGAATCGCTTTATTTTCAATCCTTCCTCGTGAGCCGCAAAGACGGGCCACTTCGAGGGGTGAAGCGTGACGCTCTCCGGCGGCATCGCGAGAAGGGTTTGGACCAGACTCTCAGCCGCTACCGCTGCGAGAAGCCAGCCGACTCGAAACGTCCGCTCCCGCGCCATGCCATGGATGTTCCCGAGGAGGAGGAACGGAACGAAGGGATAGTAGTATTGCCGATAGGATGGAGTCGGCGCCCAGCTTCCAATGAAGAGAAACGGCAGGAGTAAGAGCAGGAGCGTAACCGCGGGATTCGCCTGGTATCTCCGCCAACCGCTCCGCCACCATGGCCGCAAGGCGAAGTAACCAAAGCCAGCAACGATGGCGAGATCGGAGGGTGACTTCAGCACTTCCTGAAACGGGAAGCTCAGCTTGTTCAGAAACGCGATCTCGCGTGGCACCGTGTTTTCGCGATAGAGCCGATTGATCGCCCCATTGTAGGTGAAGTTGTCGAAGAGGAATTGACTCGGCGCCTGCAAAAAGAGAAGCCCCATCGGGAGCAAAGCAAGCGCGAGGCCGACGCCATAACTCGTCAGGCAGAGGAGACGGCTGCGGCCCGGAATCGGAAAGAGGAGCGTGCCCAGCGCAAACGGCACGATCAGCGGCGCAAAAGAGAGACGCGTCCCGAGGGAGAGGCCAACCAACCCGCCGCAAACCGCGATCCAGATCATGGGTCGGGAGCTGTGCGGCGCGCGAAGGAAGGCGAGGAAAGCGGCGACCGAGGCAAGAACCGCGAGGTCATGATTCCAGGCCCGGCCGGCAGTGAAATCGAAACCTCGATTCAGACCAAGGACGAGGAAGAAACCGAGGGCGACCAGCCAGCGCCGTTCTCCCAGATGCCTGAACGCCCGGGCGGCGACGAAGAAGACGAGGAGCAAGAGCAAAGCCGCGCAAAAAGCGTTAAAGCCGCGCGCCGCCAGGAGCAGGTGTGAGGTCAGCGCAAAGATACCCGCAAAGACAAAGACAAGGTCGGGCGTATGAAAGACAGGATAATCCCGGTAAGGTAACAATCCATTACGGAGGAGGAGCGCAGCAGGCGCGATAAACTGGTGCTCATCGTGGTTCAACGGCCGCGCCATCGCACGAACGAAGAGAAGCAGGATGACGAGCAGCACCGGGGCGCCGATTATTCCAACCGCAAGATAGGACTGGCGCCGACCATCGGTAGAAATCACGGCGCCGGGTTGCTCCCTTTACGCCGGCAAAGATAGAGCTGGTAATAACCTACGACGCGGCCGTGGTCGACGGCGCTGATTTTTCCGAGCAGACCGACTTCGGCGAAGCGAGCGCGAAAAGCGCGGGATAGCTTGTTCCGCTTGGAGACAAACAAGGCATCGCCCGAAGGATATATTTCTTCATAAGTGGGCCAGATCTCAAGTTGATCCAAAGGTTGGGAGGTGATGGGAACAAAGGTTTCCGGCT
Organism: Chthoniobacterales bacterium; assembly: GCA_038324295.1. GTDB lineage: Bacteria > Verrucomicrobiota > Verrucomicrobiia > Chthoniobacterales > UBA10450 > Palsa-1392. The sequence continues at coordinate 621 of JBBQHV010000087.1, read as the reverse complement.
GGCCGGGGAGATAAAAGGAAAGCAGGGCCGCGGTCATATAGTTATTAGCGATGACAAAGCGGGCGCCGGTTTGTTTCCGCACTCGAGCGACCGACGCGGCCAGGTTGCGCGATCCCCGGGCCCGGTCGAGTGGATCAACCTTGGGAGGAAGATGAAGCCAGCGGGTCTCGAGCAGGACCGCGGTTTCCAGAGTGGCAAGGGCAACCGCGGCGACGGCCGCCCAGCGCGCCCAGCGGTGGGCTGAGGCCAGCCCGATCCACTTTCCAGTGAGCAGGAGGAGCCCACCAATATAAGCCGCCGCGGTCCAGTTAGGCGGCTCGTGGTAGTGCACGCTGAGAAGGAGATAAAATCCAAGCAGCGGCAGAGTGAGCGCGAGCGCGTAACGCGTGGCCGGTGCCGGTTTCCTCCAGAGCGACGGCCGACACAGGATCCCGACCAGGCCAAGGAAAAAGAGTGGCGAAATGACGCCGGCTTGCGCGCCGAGAAAACTCAGCACGTCGGACGGATGAATCGAGAAACCTTCGTCAAGCCCGCCGCGCTGCAACAGCCAGCGACTGGTCGGCCAGTCATGCTGGATATTCCAAACGATGGACGGCAGGAAAAAGAGGAGCGCCGTCCCAC
>JBBQHV010000086.1:0-7396 GCA_038324295.1 Chthoniobacterales bacterium | reverse complement strand
AACCGCGTGCAGAAACAGGTCGCCGAACTCCTCGGCACGACCCACGACAAAGTGGACGTGAACGTCACCCTGATCGGCGGTGGATTCGGGCGCCGGCTGGCGGTCGATTACGCTTTGGAAGCGGCAGAAATTTCACGCGCGGTCAAAGCGCCGGTGCAGGTGCTCTGGTCGCGGCCGGACGACATGAAACACGGCCATTTCCAGGCTGCCTCCACGCATCATCTCTCCGCCGGGCTCGACGCGAAAAACCAGCCAGTCGCCTGGAAGCACACCCTGGCCGGGTCGTTTCTCAATCTCGGCGCGCTCGATCCTGAGGAAACGCGCGACGAAGAATGGTATCGCGGCTGGTCATGGGGTGTGCACGATCTCCCGTACGCGATTCCGGCGATCGAGACCGCCTACGTGCCGGTTGATCTGCCGGTGAAACATGGGCCCTGGCGCGCGGTCTTCGCGCCTTCGAGCGTTTTCGCGCGCGAGGGTTTTATCGACGAGCTCGCGCACGAAGCGGGCGCCGATCCGCTCGCGTTTCGACTCCAGCTCCTGGAAGGGCCGGATACTTTTCAGGTCGGCCGCCGGCCGATCGACAGGCGGCGTTTGCGCCGCGTCCTCGAAGTGGTGCGCGATCGCTCCGATTGGGGAAAGCCGCTGCCCGCACGCCACGGCCGTGGCGTCGCCTGCAACATTTACGACGGCACGACCCACATCGCCTATGTCGCGGAAGTGACCGTCGACGAGAGCGGCCGGACGCGGGTGAAACGCGTCGTCGCCGCGGTCGATTGCGGCGTTGTCATCAATCCGATCGGCGTCGAGCAGCAAATCGAGGGCGGAATCATCTGGGGGATTTCTTCCGCGCTCAAAGGCCACATCACTTTTAAGAACGGTGCCGCCCAACAATCGACCTACTCCGACTTCGGCGTCGCGCGGATGAACGACGCGCCGGTCATCGAAGTGCATCTCGTGCAGGGCGACGATGCGACCCAGCCCTTCGGCATGGGCGAGCCGCCCGTCCCGCCGAGCGTCCCCGCGATCGTGAACGCCATCTTCGCCGCGACCGGGAAACGCCTCCGGCAGCTCCCAATCACCCCCGGGGACCTGATTACATGAAGGAACACCAATGCTAAACGACCTCCGCTTCGCTCTGCGCCAGCTCCGGAAATCGCCCGGCTTCACTTTCGTCGCGGTCCTTACGCTCGCGCTCGGGATTGGCGCGAACACCGCCATCTTCAGCATCATTCACGCAGTTCTCCTGCGGCCGCTGCCTTATCCCGAGCCGGAGCGAATCATGTCGCTGCATGAGAGCAACGGCACGCAGGAATTCTCGCTCGCCTTTCCCGATTATCTCGATTGGCGGCGCGACAACACCGTCTTCCAAGACCTGGCGGTTTCGCGCATGGACTCGCGCAACCTCAGCGGCATTCCGGGGCGCGAACCCGAGCGGATCGGCGCGGCTTATGTGACCGCGAATTTTTTCAAAGTCATCGGCCTGCCCGCGGAATTTGGGCGCACCTTTACAGAGGAAGAAGATCGCGTCGGCGGTCCGCAGCTCATCGTCATCAGCGACCAGCTCTGGCAGCGCGCCTTTCAGCGCAATCGGGAGGTGCTCGGGCGCGACATCATTTTTGATGGCAAACCCGCGACGGTCATCGGCGTGATGCCGCCGGCGATGTCGTCGCCGCAGGGGACGGACGCCTGGTTCCCGATCATGCGGCGGAGCGATAACCCCGGCTGGATGAACCGGGCCAATCATCCCATGATGTTCGGCTGGGGCCGGCTGAAACCGGGCGTGACCGTGGAGCAGGCGCGCGCTGAGATCAAGACGATCGCCGCGCGTCTCGAAAAACAGTACGCCGAGACCAATGCCGGCGTTTTTTCGATCGTTAGGCCGTTGCTCGAGAACCTGGTCGGTGGGTATCGCAAGAATCTCACGCTGTTGTTAGGCGCGGTCGGGCTCGTGCTCCTCATCGCCTGCGCGAATCTGGCCAATCTCTTCGCGGCGCGCGGGACGGCGCGGGCGCGGGAATTCGCCATCCGCGCCGCGGTCGGCGCATCGCGTGCGCGCATCGTCCGGCAACTGCTGATTGAAAGCCTGAGCATCGCCGTGCTTGGCGGCGTCTTCGGTTTTCTCCTCGCGCTCTGGAGCCGCGACGCCCTCGTCGGCCTCGGCCCGGCGGACGTGGCGAGGTTTCATGAAGTCAGCTTCGATGGACGCGTCCTCGCCTTCACTTTCGCGCTCGCCGCCCTCACGAGTGTGCTCTTCGGCCTCTGGCCCGCCTGGGGCGCCTCCCGCGCCAACGTGCAGCTCGCCCTCAAAACCGGCTCGGCCCAGTCCTCCGATTCGCCCGCCGCGCGGCGCTCGCGCAACTGGCTCGTCATCGGTGAGATCACCCTCACGCTCATTCTCCTCAGCTCCGCCGCGCTCGTCATGAAAAGCTTCGCCCGCACCCAGGCGCTCTCGTTAGGCTACGATCCACGGAATCTGCTCACCGCCCGGATCGATCTCGCCTACCCGCATTACAACACGAGCGCGAAGGTGGTGAGTTTTTCCGAGGCCGTGCTGAGCAAAGTGCGCGCCCTGCCGGGCGTGACGGGCGCATCGATGAGCAACAATCCGCCGCTCCTCGGCGGCTGGCAGAACAATTTCTATCGCGAAGGCATCGGCGTTCCCGCGGTCTCCGATCAGCCTAACGCCGACAGCGAAGTGGTGGCGCCGGGTTACTTCGCGACCATGAAGATCCCGATCATCCGCGGGCGCGCGCTCGATCGCCGCGACAGGGAGAACGCGCCCCTCGCGGTCGTGATCGACCAGACGACAGCGGAACAAATTTTCCCCGGTCAGGATCCGTTAGGCAAGAGGATCTCCTGCGCGCCGGGCGGCAACGACGAGGAAAACCGCTGGTATCAAATCGTCGGCGTGGCGGGCCGCGTGCGCTTCCGCGGCTTCGATGATCCGACCACGCTGCCGGCGCTTTATTTCTCGCAGGCGCAGGTGGAGCGGACTGGCCAGGTCCTGCTCGTGCGCTCTTCCGTCGGCCAGGCCGCGCTGGAAAAATCGATCCGCGCGATCGTCGCCGCGATCGATCCGACGCAGCCGGTTTTCGAGGTGCGCCCGATGAGGGACCGCGTCGGCGAAACCTGGGCGGGGCCGCGGCTCCTTACCTTCCTGCTCGCGGTTTTCGCCGGACTCGCCCTCCTCCTCGCGACGATCGGACTCTACGGCGTCATCTCTTACAGTGTTCTGCGGCGGCGGCGCGAGATCGGGGTAAGGCTCGCGGTCGGCGCGCAGCGGAGCGACATTCGCACTCTTATCGTCGGCCAGGGGGCAAAGCTGCTCGCGATTGGCCTAACAACGGGATTGATCGGCGCGATCTTTTCCGCCCGCCTCCTGCGCAGCGTGCTCTTCGAAGTGAAGGCGATCGATCCGCTGATTTATCTCGGCGCCAGCCTCCTCCTCGCCCTCGCCGCGCTTCTCGCCTGCTGGATTCCCGCCCGCCGCGCCGCCCGGACCGATCCCATGATCACCCTTCGCGCCGAATGAGAAGTCAAGTCAACAGTGGTGCGAGCTTCCAGCTTGCGTGTTTGGTTCGGCGGGAATTCACGTTCTTTCGCCTAACGACAGCCATCGACCCCGCAAGCTGGAAGCTCGCGCCACATTGGAAGCTTGCGCCACCATTCCATGCTGACTGATATCCGCTACGCCATTCGCATGCTGCTCAGGGCTCCGGCCTTCACGGTGATCGCGATCGTCGCGCTCGCCCTCGGGATCGGCGCGAACACCGCGATCTTTAGCGTGATCGACGCGGTGCTCATGCGGCCGCTCCCTTATCCGCAGTCGGACCGGCTCATCCTCCTGCGCGAGAAGATGCAGCTCTTCGATTCGGGCTCGGTCGCCTATCCCAATTTTCTCGATTGGCGCGCGATGCAGCGCAGTTTCACCGACCTCGCGCTCTACCGGCACGACTGGGTGAACCTGGCGAGCCGGGGCGAAGAGACGCCGCCGGAGCGGGTCGATGCCGTAACCCTGAGCTGGAACCTGCTGCCGATCGTCGGATTGACGCCGGTCCTCGGCCGCAACTTTGTCGAGCAGGACGATGTGCCGGGCGCGAACAAGGTCGTGTTAATCAGCGAAGGCCTCTGGAAGCGGCGCTTTGCCGGTTCGCCCAAGGTCATCGGGCAACAACTGAAGGTCGATGCCGTGCCCCGCGAGATCATCGGGGTTCTGCCTGACGAGATGCAACTGGTCCGGAAGGCTCAGGTCTATCTTCCGTTAGGCGATCTGCGGGCGGCCAAGAACGTCTTGCTGCGCGACAATCATCCTGGCTTTTCCGCCCTCGGCCGTTTGCGGCCGGGCGTGACGCTGCGGCAGGCCCGGGCCGATCTCGACCATATCGCGCGCGATCTCGCCCGACGTTACCCGGCCTCGAATACCGGGCGCACCATCAATGCGCGCCAGTTGCTTGAAACCGTCGTCGGCGATTACCGGCAAAATCTCCATCTTCTTCTCGTCGCGGTGGGCTGCGTCCTCCTCATCGCCTGCGCCAACGTCACCAATCTGCAACTGGCGCGCGCCCTCGCCCGCGGCAAAGAGCTCGCGGTGCGCGCCGCGATGGGCGCAAGCCGCTGGCGTTTGATGCGGCTGATGTTGATCGAAAGCGCCATCCTCGGCCTCGTCGGCGGCGTCTCGGGCCTGCTCATCGCGGTTTGGAGTCTCGACGCTATTCATGCTCTCAGTCCGCCTCATGTCGCCCGTTTCCAGGAAACGCGGCTCGATTTTCTGACTCTGGGATTTTCCGCCACGATCGCGCTTCTTTGCGGAATTCTGGTCGGGATTTGGCCCGCCTGGCGGGTCTCGCGCCTCGCCTCGCTCAGCGGCGTTCTGCACGAAGCGGGGTCGCGCGGCGGGAGCGACAGCGGCGACCGCCAGCGCGCTCGCGGCATTCTCGTCGTCACCCAGGTCGCGCTCGCGCTCGTTCTCCTCGCCGGCGCCGGCCTGACCTTGCGTAGTTTCTGGAACTCGGAGAACGCGCCGCTCGGCTTCGAGCCGCGGGGAATCCTCACGATGCGGCTGGCCTTGCCGGAAGCGCGCTACGACTCCAACGAAAAAATAATTAATTTCCATGCTCAACTGATCGAGCGGATCGAAGCATTGCCCGGCGTGGAAGCGGCAGCGATCGGTCAGAACGTGCCCTTCGACAATTCGGAATGGGACAGTTCCTTCCACCTCACGGGCACGCCGCCTAACAAACCCGGGCACGAACCGTCGGCCGAGATCAACATGATCTCGCCGAATTATTTCAAGGTGCTGCAGACGCCGCTCCTGCGCGGAAGACGTTTCGGCCCGGAGGACGGGCTGAAGCAGCCGCGCACGGTGATTATCGACGACCTCCTGGCGAAGCGGTTTTTTCCCGGGCGCAACCCGATCGGTCAGCACCTCGACAACAACCAGACGAACGAAGAAAATCCGCCGCCCCTCACGATCGTAGGGGTGGTCTCGCATTTGCGCTCGGACGCGCCGGGCGAGGAATTCGATCGGCTCAAGATGCCGCAGATGTATTTCTCGGCGGGCCAGTTTGCGGAGCCGGGAAATAACGTGCTCGTGCGGGTGAAGAGCGGCGATCCAAAGGCCCTCGCGCCGGCGATCGTGCGCGAGGTGCAGAGGATCGATCCCGAGCAACCGGTGGCGGAAATCTCGACCATGGAGAGAAACATTTCCGAGAGCCTCGCGACCCGTCGTCTGACGATGACGCTGCTCGGCGCGTTCGCCGCGCTCGCGCTCGTCCTCGCGAGCGTCGGGCTCTATGGGGTGATGGCGTTGAGCGTGACGCAGCGGACGCGGGAGTTCGGGATCCGCCTCGCGTTAGGCGCCCCGCGTTCCGATGTGTTTCGGCTCGCGCTCGGGCGCGGGTTGTTGCTTGTCGGGATCGGGCTGGCGCTGGGATTGTTAGGCGCGCTTGGCGCGGGGCGCGCCCTCACGAGCTTGCTCTACAATGTCGGGAGCCTCGACCCGGTCGCTTTGTTCACCGCGATCATCGCGCTCGCCGGCGTGGCGCACCACGCCTGCTGGTTCCCGGCGCGCCGCGCCACCCGGGTCGATCCGATTGTTGCTCTTCGCTATGAATGAGCCCGCGTCGATCCACCGTGGCGCGAGCTTCCAGCTTGCGCGTTTCTCGCTCACGCAACCCACCTCGCAAGCTCGCCACAGGACGAGCCCGTCCGACTGGCGGGCTGGAAGCTCGCGCCACTAACCCATGAGCAATCTCCGCTACGCCATTCGCCAACTCGTTAGGCAACCCGGCTTCACGATCGTCGCCATCCTCGCGCTTGCCCTCGGGATCGGCGCCAACACCGCCATCTTCAGTGTCACCAACGCGGTTCTCTTGCGCGCGCTGCCCTACCAGAACCCGCAGGAACTGGTCGCGATCGATAAGCTCCAGACGGGCGAAGGCCTCGGCGGGCTGACCGCCGGGGCGTTTCTTGATTTCCGCGAACAGTCCTCGGTTTTTAAGAGTCTGGCCGCCTATAGCGAAGACGAATACATCCTGACCGGCGGGGGCGAGCCGGAACGCATGATTTGCGCGGAAGTTTCGTCCGCGCTTTTTCCTCTTCTCGGCGTCCAGCCTTCGTTAGGCCGCACTTTTCTGCCGGAGGAAGAGAAAATTGGCCACGATCAGGAAGTCGTCGTGAGCGAAGGCTTCTGGCAACGCCGGGCCGGAGGCGATCCCAATTTTATCGGGAAACAGATCACCCTGAACGACCGCAGCTACACCGTCGTCGGGGTGATGCCGGCGCGTTTCCAGTTCCCGCACAAATTCGAGATCTGGAAGCCGCTCGCGCTCGACCCGGTGAAGGAACGGCAGGGCAAGCAATTTCTCATGGTGCAGATGATCGGCCGGCTCAAGCCGGGCGTGACGCAGGCGCGCGCCGAGGCAGAGCTCAACACCATCTGGAAACGCAGCATGGCGAAACTGCCGGAGGAATCGGCGACTGCCCGGATCCAGGTGCGACCGTTGCACGAGGAGCTGGTGCAGGATGTGCGGCTGGCGATTCTCGTCCTGCTCGGGGCGGTCGGTTTTGTTCTGCTCATCGCCTGCGCCAATGTGGCGAACCTGATGCTCGCCCGGGCCGCGGGGCGACGGCGGGAATTTGCGGTCCGCGCGGCGGTCGGCGCCAGCCGGATGCAGCTCATCCGCCAGTTGCTCACCGAGAGTGTGGTCCTTTCTCTTCTCGGCGGCGTGCTCGGTCTGCTCTTCGCCATCTGGGGGGTGGACTTCCTCGTCTCGCGCATTCCCTCGGATGTGCTCGGGACAGTTTACGGCCTCAAAGACATCGCGATCGATCGCGGGGTGCTGCTCTTTACTCTGGGCGCGTCGGTCGGGACGGGGATTCTTTTCGGGCTCGC
>JBBQHV010000085.1:0-7433 GCA_038324295.1 Chthoniobacterales bacterium | reverse complement strand
CTCCCCGATTGAGCGCTTCGCCGTCGATGCCGCGGCTTTGCCTAACGGAATCCAATTCGTCTCGCGCGAAACCCGCGTCTCCGATCGCCCGGACCTGACCGAAGCCCGGGTCGTCATCGCCGGCGGCCGGCCGCTCAAGGATACGGAAACATTTGAAAAATTGGTCGGCGGCCTCGCGGACGCGCTCGGCGGAGCGATCGGGGCGACTCGCGCGGCGGTCGATGCCGGGATAGTGCCTAACGATTACCAGATCGGACAGACCGGTAAAATCGTCGCCCCGGAGCTTTACATCGGGCTTGGCATTTCCGGCGCCATCCAGCATCTCGCCGGGATCAAGGATTCGCGCATCATCGTCGCGATCAACAAGGATCCGGAAGCCCCGATTTTCCAAATGGCGACCTACGGTCTGGTCGGCGATCTGCACCAGCTCGTCCCGCAATTGATCGAACAGGTCAAACAACCCTAGCCGCAGCAAAACTGGAGAGATGAGCTCTGCGCCGTAACGCAGGTCGCCGCGGCGACCGAGGCCGGGCTTTCAACCCTTCCGCGTGCTCTCAAACCGGACGTTTCAGACCATTCCCCCCGCCGGCGTCGCAGGAGCTCCGCCCTCCAGTCGCCGGCGACCGGCGACCCAGCGCCAAACCGCCGCTCGAATTCAGGGCGCACTTGCGGTATTGAGTCTGCTTCCGCTTCCTGAGGATCATGCCGCTCACTAACCAGCCCGACTTCTTGACCGAGGCCACCCGCCAGGTCTTCGGAAACATCGCGCCCTGGATGCGGGTGGTGTTCTTCGCCATGATCGCCCTCAGCATGGGCTGGATGGCCTGGCAGCTGGAGCGGCGTCGCCGGCTCTGGCGCAAGGCGCAGCGCCTCGGAACGGAGCGCGATTGGCGGATCTGGATCGAGCGCCTCACGGTTTACGCGCTCGCCCAAAAGCGAGTGCACAAGAAGACGCTCGGCGCGCTCATGCACCTGCTCCTTTCGAGCGGCTTCATCGTCCTCGCGATCGGCACGACCCTCCTCGCGATCGCCTACGACGGCCCCTACTACTTCCATCATGGCTGGTACTATCTCCTCTACGAACTGACGATGGACGTCTTCGGGGTGGCCTTCATCCTCGGCTGTCTCCTCGCGATCTATCGTCGGGCCTTGCGCAAGCCGCCCAGCCTCGGACATAACTCGAGCGATTGGTGGCTCCTGAGCCTCCTTTTGTCGTTAGGCGTGACCGGCTTCGCGGTCGAAGCCTTGCGCCTCCATTACACCCAGGTGCGGGCGCCGATCGAGCATTGGTCGGCGGTCGGTTGTTTGATCGATCAAACCCTCCTGCGCGGGCTCGATCTCCAGACCGCTCAGTCGCTCCATCTCGGAGCTTGGTGGCTGCACGCCATCCTGGTTGGGGTCTTTTTTGTCACCTTCCCGGTCAACCGTTTCCTCCACGTCATTACCGGACCACTCAACATCGCGTTGCGCCCGGAAAAGCCGATGGGTGCGCTCCTCCCCCTCACGATGGAAGAAGTGGAGGCGACCGGGCGCACGGGGGTGCATGAGCTGGAAAATTTCACCCAGCAACAGCTCCTCAGCCTCGACGCCTGCATGGAGTGCGGCCGTTGCGAAGAAGCCTGTCCTGCCTTCGCCGCGGGCAAGCCGCTTTCTCCCAAGTTTGTCGTGACCGATCTGCGACGGTTAATGTCGTTAGGCGGCGGCGATGTCCATGCGACGATTCCGGACGAGACGCTCTGGGCCTGCACGATGTGTCAGGCTTGCGTGCAGGAATGTCCCGTCCTGATCGGACACGTCGATCTGATCAGCGACATGCGGCGCGATCTGATCGGCGAAGGCAAGCTTTCCGGGCCGCCCGCGAAAGCGTTGCAACAGATCGGCAACCAGGCCAATCCCTACGGCCGGCCTAACGCCGAGCGCTTCGCCTGGGCGGAAGGTCTCGAGGTGCCGACCGCGGAATCGAATCCCGACTTCGAATATCTGCTCTGGGTTGGCTGCGCCGCTTCCTTCGATCCGCGGGCGCAGAAGATCGCGCGCGCGACGGTGCAATTGCTGAGAGAGGCGGGAGTGAATTTTGCCGTCCTCGGAAAAGAAGAAACCTGCACGGGCGATCCGGCCCGCCGGATCGGCGACGAGTTTCTCTTCCAAGAGCGGGCGCAGACCAACGTCGAAACGCTCAACCGGCGCAAAGTGAAGAAGATCGTGACGCCCTGCCCGCATTGTCACAACACGCTGCAGAACGAATACCCGCAGTTTGGCGGCGAGTACGAGGTGCAGCATCACTCCAGTCTGCTCGCCGAGTTGATCGGCGAGGGCCGGCTAAAAGCGGGCGAGGCCGAGGGCGAGCCGATCACCCTGCACGACCCGTGTTACCTGGCCCGGGTCAACGGCGTGATCGACGCGCCGCGCACGGTGCTCGATGCGCCTAACGACAAGCAATTTCGGGAAATGCCGCGCCACGGGAAGAAGACCTTCTGTTGCGGCGCGGGCGGCGGGCGGATGTGGTTTGAAGAGCTGCCCGAGCAGCGCGTCTCAAAATTGCGCGCCGAGGAAGCGATCGCAACCGGCGCAAAGACACTCGCGACCGGTTGTCCATTCTGCCTCAACATGATGAGCGACGGGATGGCGAGCACGCCGGGCGGGGAAGCGGTCAAGGTGCTCGATATCGCCGAGGTGCTGCTCAACCGTCGGACGCAGGGCGGAGAACGTGGACACACGGACGCGCGTCCCTCCGAGCGGAAAACAGCCTGACGTCCCTGAAATCCCGCGAAGCTGTAGCGCGGGTTCTGGGGAGCGCACGCGCCCTCGCGTGCTCTTTGCGGCGACTCGCCGCAAAGCGTGCGGAGAAGAAGTTACGCGGAAAGAAAAGGCCGGCGCGAAGATAACTCTCGCGCAGTTTTAAAAGTTCGCGAAGGCGAGGCGCCTTCGCCAGCACGCGAGGCGCGTGCGCTCCCCAGATCTTCGCGCCACCGCCCCTCCATTTCCCTCGCCGCGGCCACGCTCGTCACGCATTTCCTAGCGCCAGTGACGCAGCACCCGGTGCCGCGGAACAGCTGTAGGGTGGGTCGCGGCTGTCGCAACCAGCTCGCGCCGGCGCAGAGTCACGAGCGCCTTCTGCACCGCGCTCTTCGATAATCCCGTCGTCTCGGCAATTGTGCGCAGGCTTCCCTCGACCGGCTTCCATTTCTGGCGCGCCGCCATTCCGTAGAGATGCAGATAGACCAGAAAGGCGGCGGGCTGCCGATCGTGCCCGACGAGGTCGCGCAGGAGAACGTCGAACACGTAATCATCCACCGGGATGCTTTCTCGAAAGCGCGGCACCAACCCACTTAAGCCTATACGTTTTAACGGACAAGAGTTTCCGCGTCGCGCCGCTTCGACGCGCTGGACGCCGGGGAAACGGCCGCCCTAGGTTGGAAGCGCCATGATCAAACAAATCAAATTCGTCAGCATCCCAGTCGCCGATCAGAATCGCGCGCTCGATTTTTACACCGAGAAACTCGGCTTCACGATCATTACAGACCAGCCTTTCGATGAGAAACAGCGCTGGATCGAGCTGCGCATCCCGAAGGCCGAGACGCGGGTCGTCCTCTTCACCGCCGAAGGCGAAGAAGAGCGGATCGGCTCGTTTATGAACATGTCCTACGCCTGCGAAGAGATTGAGAAGACTTACAAGGAACTGAAAGATCGCGGGGTCGAGTTCGAGGGGGCGCCGAAGAAGGAACCGTGGGGAAACTTTGCCATCTTCAAAGACAGCGAAGGCAATCGCTTCGTCCTCTCTTCGTAGAAGAGCGGACGCCTTCCTGTGAACGCTTTGCTCTGCGAAGTACCTGTTTAGCGTTGCGCCATTCGAGGTGGCACAGCCGTCTCGGCGGTGGGGCCAACAAGGCTAAACAGGTATCTGCAAGGGGCGAGCCTGCGTTTACTTCCGGCACGATCCGCTCACATGATGAAAACCGAGACCCGCGTCACCCGGAGGGCGCCGTCTACAGGTCGAGCAGATCGGGGCGGTTCTCGCGCGTCCGCCGCTCGGCTTCGCGCTTTCGCCAGGCGGCGATCTCGGCGTGATGGCCCGAGAGGAGAACGTCGGGAACTTTCCAGCCGCGAAATTCCGCCGGACGCGTGTAGTGCGGGCCTTCGAGCAATCCGCCGGCGAAGCTGTCGTCGGCCGCCGAGTGCTCGTGACCGAGCACGCCCGGCAACAGCCTGACGATCGCATCGACAAAGACGACGGCCGCGATCGCGCCGTTGGTGAGAACGTAATCGCCGATCGAAATTTCGGCATCGACCAGATGCTCGATGACCCGATGATCGATCCCTTCGTAATGCCCGCAGATGATGATGAGATGTTCTTTCGCGGAAAACTCCCGCGCGAGCGGCTGGCTGAAGCGCCGCCCTTGCGGAGTCATGAGCACGATCGTGCTCGCGGCGCTGCGGAGCGATTCAACCGCGGCGAAGATCGGCTCCGGTTTCATCACCATCCCCTGCCCCCCGCCGAAAGGCGCGTCATCGACGACGTGATGCCGATCGCTCGTCCAGTCGCGTAAATTGTGAATCTGCAACTGGAGCGCGCCCGTCTCCTGCGCCCGGCCCATCATGCTTTCGCCTAACGGAATCCGGCAAAGCTCGGGAAAGAGCGTGATAATATCGACCCGCACGCCGTCAATGTTCGTCCTGCTCCACCGGGACGACCGGGGCTGGTTCATTGCGAAATTCCCGATGCCGGATGCGCCCGCCGGCATAGGCGATGTAACCGCCCATCGCGAGGACCGCGAAGGAAAAAACCAACGTGATGATCGCGAGCGCGGTGGCGGATTTCGGCCACTTCAGCGGCGCAAAAATGGCCGCGGCCGCGACCGCCGCGAGTGCGTAGAAAAACCAGATGAACTCATCCGCGCGATGCTCGTGCGCCTTCAGCCAGGCCGCTCCCTGATCGTTAGTCAGGGAAAGGACGCGATCGTAACCGGCCTCGCCGTAATGCACGACCGGCCAGGCGATCGCGGCGCACAGGAGGACGAGCGCGAGGGTCGCGATCTGCGCGGGACGGCTCCGCTGGATGAGCGCGATGATGAGGCCGACGATCGCGATCAGCAGCCCGTAAACTGGGAGCGGGTTGATGAGAACGTGGATGTATTCGGGCTGGCTGAGGTCCTGGCTAAGTGTAGCGATCATGATTGGGCGTTGCAGGGTTAAAGGGTTAAAGGCATCAGAAGCTAAGGCGGATGGAAGGCTAAACTCGCTTCAACTCTTCATCCCTTCAACGTTTCAACTCCTTCGCTTCCCGAATCGGCGCATATTTCTTCCAATCGTAAGCGACGAAATGCCACCACTCGGTCCGCATCCCGTAAAACCCTCCATGGCGCATCGCGGTCTGGAGCAACTTGAGATGTAACTTTACCTCCGGATCGTCGCCGTGATAGCGCAGCTTGGCGGCCGGCGTGAATTCGTCGAAGCGCGTCGGCATGGCAACGTCGCGGCCGTTTTCATCGACGAGGGTCGCATCCACCGCCACCCCCCAGGTGTGGAGCGAACCGTTGCCGGCCCGCGGATCGGCCACGAAGGCGCCGTTGTGCGTTTTCTGCCAAAGCTCGATCTGCGCCGCGAGCGGCCGGTAGGCATCCCAGATTTTCAGTCCGTAATGGCGAGCCCGGAGAAATTTTTGCGCCTTCGCGAGGCGCGCGGCGGTGGTTGGCCTAACGAGCGCCGGCAGCTCCGGCGGATAGAGCGCGTGACCGGTGATGTTATCCGGCGTGGCGTAACGCAGCTCGACCCGAATCGTCGGATCGATCGATTGGATATCGACCAGGTTGTCGTAACGGGGAGCCGCCGAAACCAGCAGAGCGGAAAAGAAGGAGAGCGAGACGAAAACTCGAAGCGCAAGTGGCATCGTCACGCTCTCAAAAATTGTCGGTCGGGCGGACGTTGCTCTTCATTCGTTAGGGCGCGGGCGTGGGCGCCGGGGCGGGCTGGACTTTGGCGAGCCGTTGCAGGAGGAGCCGCGCCGCGCCCTCGGGAACGGCGAAATGCAGATCAACCTCGGCATCGTTCTGATCGATCTTCGGGGCCTCGGTCGAGAGGACGAAATCGGACCCCGGCAGGGTGAGCCAGCGCGCCGGCTCGTTCTGCAGGCTGGCGGTCAGCTCTTTCGCCGCCGCCGCGTCGTTCGTCTGAAGGTAGAGATGCGCCTTGCTCGGCTGATCGAGCGTGACGGCGAGCCCGATCAGTTGCGCGGCCGCGACCAATTCCGGCGGGAAAATCGGGTTGAAGAAACGGGTGAGATCGCTCGGATTGCGCAGGACGAGGCGCAAGGTGCTGTTCGCCTCGAGCGCTTGAAATTCCTTAAACAACGGATCCTCCACCTTCAGATCTGGCTCCGTCCCGAGACGCACCTGGACGAGCTGCTCGACTTCGCCAAACGAACCGACGGCCAGAGTCTTCGGCCCGACCCGCGCAACCGAAACATCGGGCCGTTGCGAAACGACCAGCCCGCTCACCGTACTCCGGGTGAAATCTTCGCTCTGCGAAATGGCGCGCAGGACCGGGCCGATATCGCCGCGCGTTTCCACGAGGTCGTAATCCCGTTGCTTGCCGTCCTTGTCGAAGGTCAGCGCGCGAGTGACGCGGCTCGCGTCTTTCGCGAGGTCGAGGGCCGGCGTGTGCCGGGCCGGACCGACGAGACCGACGAAAACTTTTCGCCACAGGTCCGGTTGCTCTTTTTGCCAGCGTTTCGCGAAGCCGCTCTTGCTCAACTGCTCGGGATCGAGCGAAAAGATCGCAGCCGTATCCTGCGGCAGCCAGTCGCGTTTCACGGGCGACTGGGAGGCAAGCGGCACCACGATCGCGAGAAGGACGAGGATCGAGACGACGGTGAAATAAAATTTCCGCAGCTCCTGTTTATCGATCTGGCCCGAGCGTTCGCCCAGCTCGCGGGTCTGCTCGGCGTGGCGCTCGACCGCGCCACGGCGACGCTGCACATCCTCGAGCAGATGCGGCGAATTCGGCGGCGCGATTCCGGCGGTGGCGAGGTGCCGCCCGATGTTGAGATAGGCCGGGTCCTTTTTCGCCTCGACCGTCTGATGCTGCTCTCGCGCCGCCTTCACCTCCTCCTGCTGGGCGCGACTGCTTTCGTTCAGGGCGCGATCGCGCGCTTCGAATTCGCCCCGCACTTTCGCGATGTTCTTATCCGCCTGCGCGACGAGCGCTTCTTCGGCCGCGAGTTTCTCCTTGGCGGCCCGGCAACTCTCCGCGCTCCCGATCCGCTCCTGCACCATCCCGGCTTTCGCTTCCGGCAATTGCGCCCGCTCGGCGCCGATCTTATCCATCTGCGCCTGCAGGTCGGGCGGCGGCGGCTCAGTCGTTTGGAGCAGGGAAATTTTCTTGAGCAAGGCCCGGTCGGTCGCCTCGTTTGCGGCGAGTCGGCGATCGACTGTGGC
>JBBQHV010000084.1:0-7506 GCA_038324295.1 Chthoniobacterales bacterium | reverse complement strand
ACCGAAATGTTCGGATAACCGGCGACCGCCGCCGGGGCGGAGGCGAAGCTGTAGCTCGGCGCGATGAGCGCGTCGAGGTCGTCCCGGCGGAGGGCCGCGTCGATCCCGCGATGGCGCGAAAGTCGCAGGCAAAGCGCGCGCGCGTCGAGATACTCCTGGTCGGTCAGGTCGCCGCTCGTTGCTTCCGACATTTCGAAAATCTCCTGCCCGAAATATTTCATCTCCTCCGGACAATGGGCGAGATCGAAGTCGATCAGATCCGCCAGGGTGCGGATCGAAGTGTTGGAAAGACCGGCCAGATATTCCGCGATCTGGACTTTGAACTCATAGAGCAGAACGGTGAATTCAGCGTCGAAGTATTGATTGGAATCGCCCGAGTCAGCCTCGAGCAGCGTGGCGCCGAGGCTTTCCATGGTTTGCATGGCCGGCTCGATCGCGCGCACGATGTCGTCCTCACCTCCATAACCGACCGTGAAGTAGCGCCGGTCGATTCCGATGCGTGCGCCCTGGAGCGCACCGCGGACGAGGAATTGCGTGTAATCACTCGGTAAGTCATGACCTATGACCTGTCCGAAGGGTGACTGGAGAACGCCAAGCAGGATCGCCGCATCGGTCACCGTTCTGCAAATAGGACCGGCCGTGTCCTGACTATGAGAGATAGGAATAATTCCGTCCTGCGAGACAAGACCGACAGTGGGCTTAAGACCTACCGCGAGATTGTTTCCCGACGGGCAAACGATTGAGCCATCTGTTTCGGTTCCGACCGCGACCGAGCAAAGGTTCGCCGCGCTCGCCACCGCGGAGCCGGAGCTCGATCCGCATGGGTCGAAACTCAGGCGGTAAGGATCGCGGGTAAATCCGCCGCGCGCACTCCAACCATTGAAAGGAGCGAAGCCGCGGAAGTTTGCCCACTCCGAGAGGTTGGCCTTGCCGAGAATGACGGCGCCGGCCGCGCGCATTTGATGGACGATAAGTGAGTCGGCCGGCACTTCGCTCCCGACGAGGGCGAGCGAACCGGCGGTCGTCTCCATCTTGTCATCGGTCGCGATGTTATCCTTCACCAGCACCGGGATGCCGTGCAACGGACCGCGCAGCCGGCCCGCCGCGCGCTCGCGATCGAGGCGCTGGGCAATCCGGAGCGCATCAGGATTTGTTTCAATGACCGCGTGGAGGAGCGGGTTGAGCTGCGTGATGCGGTGAAGATATTCCTGGGTCAGCGCCCGGCTGCTCAGCTCGCCGGAGGCCATCATGGCTTGCAGCTCCGGGATGGTGGCCTCGCTGATCGGGTCCCCACCGAGCGCGGCAGCTGCCGCTGAGGAGGTCTGCAAGAGTGAAGTGATTCCTCCGGTCAAGAGGGCCGCGCCGCCCGCCAGCGTTGTCCCGACAAACGCCCGCCGTGTGACGCCACCGTGACCGGAGCCAGGCTGACCGCGCCGCTCCGTCTTCATGGTCTTGACCGTCAGACCGCCCGGAGCAGAGTCAAGCGCAATGTCAGGCGGCTTCGCTGGAATGAAGGCTTGCTCGTCGGATGCTCGTTTGCTTAGTTGCCTGGGTCGATCTTTCCATGAAACCGATTGTCCTCATTCACGGTTATAGTTCGGAGAGTCCCACCCCCGATCCTGCTTCCATCTCCAACATCTACGGCGATCTGCCGCGCCGCTTGCGCGATAGCTACGATGTCGTCGAGGTCGATCTCTCGCGTTACGTCAGCCTGAACGATTCCGTCTCGATCGCCGACATCGCGCGGGCCCTCAATCGCGTGCTCCTCGAGCAGCATCCCGCGCTGCTTAAAGATGGTTTCCATGTCGTCATTCATAGCACGGGCGCTCTCGTCATTCGGACCTGGATCAGGCTATTCAGTCCGCGCCCGTCGCCGGTCCGTAATCTCGTCTATCTGGCCGGGGCGAATCTCGGGAGCGGCTGGGCCAGCATCGGGCAAGGGCAGGTGGCGCGCTGGGGCCGCTACGTTTTCGAACGCGGTGCGCAGCGCGGGGTGAAGGTGCTGCAGGCGCTCGAGATCGGCTCGTCACCGACGATCGACTTGCATCTTGCCCTAACGAGTAATGGCTCGCGCATGCTGGAGGATTTTCAGGTGCAGGAATTTGTCATCATCGGCACTCAGGCGGATCCCCAATGGTTCGCTTTTCCGGTTCGTTATGCGCACGAGGACGGCTCCGACGGCGTCGTGCGGGTCTCAGCCGGCAATCTCAACTTTAGCCGCGTCGTGATTCGGCCTAACGACACTGCCGCCCTCCTCCCCTGGCCGACCATTCAGACGGCGGTGCGGGCCGCTGAAGTGAAGGGAAACTTTCCGGCTTACTACGAAGTCGCGGAAACTTCTTTCGCGGGCAAGGAACGCAAACTTGTTCCCTGCGGCATTCCCTATCGCTGCGCTCACTCGGGTGACGACATGGGAATTGTTTCCGGCTCCGTGCCGCGCGAGCAGGTCGAGCGCATGCTCAAGCTCGCCCTCGAAACACCGGAGCGAAACACCGCTGCCTGGCAACGCGCCGTCGCCGCCTACGATCGCGAGACCGCCCAAACTTTCGACCTCGCGCGCAAGATGCAGAAGCCCGGCTTGTTTAATTTCCTCGCCGATCCGCGCAATCAATACGATCCGCACTCCCAGGTTGTCGTCCGGCTCTGGGATCAGGATGGAATTCCGATCCCGATCTCAAGCTCGGATATCTTTTTCGTTTCCGAACAGGAGGGAAAAGGGACGATCCCGATCCAGTCGCTCATCGAGGACACTTCGGTCAGCGGAGTCTCGCGCAATTCCATCGTCTTCTATCTCCGGGTGCAAAAGTTCGACCGGCGGGCCAAGGATTGGGTCGACCAGCTCGGCAACGTGGCCGATTTCGCGCTCGAGATCACCGCGATCGAGCCGGCCGCGCCGACCAATGACCCGCTCATTTCTTATCTTCCCTTGCGGATTCCGCTGAAGGGCAAGGAAGTGGCCAAGCTCATCCAGCCGCATCGCACCACCATCCTCGACGTCACGCTGTTGCGCCTGCCGTCGCCGGACGTTTATCAGCTGATCAAATCGTAGTCGAGGCGCGACCCTGTAGACGCCTCCCTCTGGGAGGGCATCTGTTTAGCCTTGTTGGCCCACGGAACGGATGTGCGTTGGCACTGCGTCGTAGCACAGGCATCTTGCCTGTGGGGCCACCGGGCGTCTCGCCCGGTTAATCACGCCTGATAAAAACGAAACCCCGGGCGAGACGCCCGGTGGCCCCACAGCCGAGACGGCTGTGCCACCTCGAATGGCGCAACGTTAAACAGATACCTGGGAGGCGCGGGCATCAGCGCCGCCTGCCTCGCGCCGTAGCTGCGCCTTGCCTTGTAGCGGCGGTCTGTGACCGTCGCGGGCATGGTGCGATACGACGACGGTCATAGACCGCCGCTACAGAGGGAGGCGCCTGCAGGTCCGCGCGCCAAGTCGTTTGACTCCCTTCGTTTCAGCGTTTCCCTTAACAAATCTCGACCGCGAATTCTCGCGTCTTCTCAAACTCCATTTACTTATGATCCAATCTTCGCCTCGTTCGCTCTCTCTCCGCCCCTTTGCGGTGGCTGCTTTCGCCGTTGTTCTCGCCGCGCCACTCTTCGCCGCCGAGAAGGAACTGCAATTCCCGGCTGCGAGCCAGCACGCCACCATCACTCAGCACGTCGGCCTGACCGATGTCTCGGTCGATTATTCCCGGCCCGACATGCGCGGGCGCGAGATATTTGGCGGCCTCGTTCCTTATGGCAAAGTCTGGCGGACCGGCGCGAATCAACCGACCAGGATCAAGTTCAGCGACGCGGTCAAAATTGAAGGTCAGGACCTGCCCGCAGGCGAATACGCCCTCTACACCATCCCGAACAAGGACGAGTGGACGATCGTTCTTTCCAAGAACACCAAGCTCTGGGGCGCCTACGGTTACAAGCCGGACGCGGATGCCCTGCGCGTCACGGTGAAACCCGCCGCGCTCGCAGAGCCGGTTGAGACATTCACGATCGGCTTCGACGACCTGAAGGACGACGGCGCGATCATCTCGCTGGAATGGGAAAAGACGCGCGTGCCGGTGCAGTTGACGACCAACACGATCGAGAAGGTCAACCAGGAGATCGAGACCGCTCTGAAGAATCCGAAGTCGCTCAAGCCGATCTTCTATTATCAAGCCGCCAGCTTCTACTACGACCACGATAAGGACCTCGAGCAGGCCGCGAAATGGATCGATAAGGCGATCGCAGGACAGAAGCCGGTGCGTTACTTCCTTTATTACAAGAAGGCGCAGATCGAGGCCAGGCTCGGCCACAAAGACGAAGCCAAAACCGCGGCCGAGAAGTCGATCGAGCTCTTGAAAGCTGAGAAAGAACCGGACGAATCCGCGATCAGAAACAGTCAGCTGGTCATCGACGGCTTGAAGTAGGCGGCGGAGCAATTAGGCACTGGCGCATCTGCAGGCGATGTCTCTTCGCTCATTCATCGTTCTGCTTATGTTCGTTAGTCTGACCGGCGCCCGAGCGGCCGAGGCGCCGCCGGAGATGGATTCAGCCCGGATTCGTCTCGCGCTCGAGAAGCTCAACGTCCTCGGGCGAGTCCTCTATGTCGCGGCCCATCCCGATGATGAGAACACGAGTCTGATTTCCTATTGGGCGAACGGCGCGCTCTACGACGCAGCCTACCTTTCGCTCACCCGGGGTGACGGCGGGCAGAATCTGATCGGGCCGGAATTGCGCGAACAGCTCGGTGTCATCCGCACCGAGGAACTCCTCGCCGCGCGCCGGATCGATCACGGCCGGCAATTTTTCACCCGCGCAAACGACTTCGGGTTTTCCAAGTCGGCCGAGGAAACCCTCCGCATCTGGGACAAGGAGAAGGTGCTCGCCGATGTCGTCTGGGTGATGCGAAAGTTTCAGCCCGATCTCGTCGTCACCCGTTTCCCGACCGAAGACAGCACCACGCACGGACATCACACCGCTTCGGCCCGGCTTGCCGCGGAAGCTTTCCGCGCTGCCGCCGATCCGAAGCGTTTCCCGGAGCAGCTTAAGTTCGTTAGGCCATGGCAGCCGGGGCGCCTCTTCTGGAATTCCTGGGCCGGTTTTCGCGCCCGGCGCAATCAGCCTTTTGACGCCACCGGCCTGATCAGTCTCGAGGCCGGCGGCTATCAGCCGCTCCTCGGTAAATCGTATCCCGAGATCGCCTCCGCCAGCCGGAGCATGCACAAGAGTCAGGGCTTCGGGGTGGAGATCGATCGCGGTGAGCGCAAGGAATATTTCAAGTTTCTCGAGGGCAAACCGGTCGAAGGCGACGGGATTTTTGGCGGCATCGACACGACCTGGTCCCGCGTTCCGAACGCGTCCGACGTGAGTGAAAAGGTCCGGCAAATTTTAAAGAGCTATGATGCGACCCAGCCGTCTGCTTCCGTTCCCGCGCTGCTCGAGCTGCGCAGGATGTTGCGCGATCTCGGCGAGAATTCCTGGGCGATGGAAAAGTTAGCAGACCTCGATGAAATCATCGGAGCGTGCCTCGGGCTGCATCTCGACGCCATCACCGAACAGCCGATCGCGCAGCCGGGGGATAAACTTCCGCTCCAGGTGGAGGCGATCAATCGTTCACCGGTGGAAGTGAAGCTGGAATCACTCCGCACCCTCAAGACCGGCAAGACGATTTCGATCGGAAAGACGCTCTTGCCTAACGAACGCTTGACCGAGAAGACGACCGTCGAGCTTCCGCAAGACCTGCCCTTCTCCGAACCCTATTGGTTGCGCCAGCCGGGCACGATCGGCACCTACGCCGTCTCGGATCAAACGCTGATTGGACAGCCGGAAAGCCCGCCCGCTTTTCCGGTCGATGTCACGCTTCGGATCGGCCACGAAGAAATCACCTATTCGCTCGAGCCGCGGTTCCGCAAAGTCGACCGCGTCGCCGGCGAAGTGAGCGAGGCGCTCGTCATCGCGCCGCCTGCTTTCGTCGAATTGCCGCAGCCTGTTTTCGTTTTCGGCAGCGGCGAAGCGAAGACGATCACGCTGCGCGTGATCGCTTCCGCGGGAAAGTTCAGCAGCAATGTGGCGCTGGCCGTGCCCGCCGGCTGGAAGGTCGATCCCGCCTCGATTCCGGTGCAGTTGGAAGGCGCGGAAAGCGAGATGAGCTGCGCCTTCCGCGTGACGCCACCGGCCGCGGCGAGCGAAGGCATCTTGCGCGCGGTTTTCATGTCGGCTGGGAAACGCACGGAAGCCTATCGCCGCCAACGCATCGCCTATCCGCACATCGAGCCGCAAACCCTCATCTCGCCCGCGGAAGCTAAACTCGTTAGGGCGAAAATTGAAAACAAGGCTGCCCTCGTCGGCTACATCCCGGGCGCGGGCGACGCCGTTCCCGAGAGCCTGCGCGAGATCGGCTCCGAGGTGAAAATTCTGAGCGACGAGGAGATCAAGGCGTCGAACCTCGCGCGCTTTGATGCCGTGGTCCTGGGTGTGCGCGCCTACAACGTGCATCCGGAACGGATTGGCGCGTGGTATCGCGAGCTGCTCGCTTATGCGCAACAAGGCGGTGTCGTCGTGGTGCAGTACAACACCATGCCGGGTCCGAAGCCCGATCAGCTGCCGCATCCCCTCCAGGTCTCGCACGATCGGGTAACGGATGAAACCGCGCCCGTCCGCATCCTCGCGCCCGATCATCCGGTGATGAATTTCCCGAACAAGATTTCGCAGGAGGATTTTGCCGGCTGGGTGCAGGAGCGCGGGCTTTATTTTCCCGAGCAATGGGATCCCGCCTGGACACCGATCCTCTCGAGCAACGATCCCGACGAGAAACCGCTCGACGGCGGCCTCCTCGTGACCCGTTCCGAGAAAGGCTGGTTCATCTACACCGGCTACTCCTGGTTCCGCGAGCTGCCGGCCGGCGTGCCGGGCGCCTACCGGATTTTCGCGAACATGATCTCGTTGGGAGAGAGATCCAGCAAAGAGCCTCTGAATCATTGACATCAGGCGATCAGTGCATCAGCGTATCCCATGCGAACGACACTTTCCCTGGACGACGACGTGTTCGAGGCAGCGCAAACTCTGGCTCGCACCACCGGAAAGAATTTGGGCCACGTCGTCTCCCGATTGATCCGGCAGGCTTTGCAGCGCGAGGCCCGCACCGCGCGCAAGAACGGGTTGCCGGTCTTTCAGGTAGACGCCGATGCGCCTATCATTCCGGGCGATCGCGCGCAGAAGCTGCTCGCCGAAGACGTCCTGTGAGAGTCGGGCTGCTCGATACGAGTGTGCTCGTCGCGCTCGCCTGGCCCAATCATCAGCATCACGCGGCCGCCCACCGCTGGTTCGGCGCGCAAGCTCGCCACGGTTGGGCGACTTGCGCGCTGACCCAGCTTGGCTTTGTCCGTCTGTCTTCCAATCCGGCCTTTACTCCCAGGGCGGTGCGTCCGCCCGAGGCGGCAGCGCTTCTTTCGCAACTCGTTAGCCATAAGCAGCATCATTTTTGGCCTGGCCTCGAGGCGAGAACGCCAGGGATCTTTCTTC
>JBBQHV010000083.1:0-7536 GCA_038324295.1 Chthoniobacterales bacterium | reverse complement strand
GTGCGCGCACCGATCGCTTTCCCGCAGGCGATGTCGTGCGGCGTGTCGCCGATCACATCGATCGCCTCGGCCAGAAAATCGATCGCGTGCCGGTCGCGCGCGCGGCGTTGCGCGAAAGGCCCCAGCTCGTTCCGATCGTGGTGATCGTCGGAAAAAGCGCCGAACTCAAAAAAATCCCAGATGCCGTAGTGCTCCAGTTTCAGTTTCGCGCCGCGCTCGATATTGCCGGTGAGGAGGGCGAGGACGTTTTGCGGCCGCGCCTGGAGACGGAGCAACAACTCGCGCACGCCCGGGAGCAGAGTTCCCTTCCGGCGCGGCAATTCGGTCGCGAGCAAATCGAGGTAGCGCGCCAGAAATTTGGCGACGTTCTCATCCGACAACGCGATTCCCTGTTTTCGCAAGATCTGATGCACGATGCCGGTGTCGGTCTGGCCCGCGATCTCGACCCCTTTCAAATCGTCCGCGATTCCGAATTGCTCATGGAGCACCTCCCGGAGCGACTGGATGCCGGCGCCGCCGGAATCGATCAGGGTGCCGTCGATGTCGAAAAGGAGAAGCCGCTTTTGGACTTGAGATTTCAGGCGAAAGCTTTCCGATTGAAAACTCAATTGAGCAATCTGAAATCTCACCTTTGAAAGCGGAGGTCGCCTATCGCGGCCGGCTCGCGCCCTCGCCGACCGGCTACCTCCACGCCGGTCACGCCGCCACTTTCTGGCGGGCGCAAAGCCGTTGTCGGGCCCGGAACGGCGCGCTCGTCCTGCGCATCGAGGATCTCGATCGCGCGCGATGCCGTCCCGAGTTTGTCGCGGCGGTGATCGACGATCTGGCCTGGTTCGGATTGCGCTGGGACGAAGGGCCGTATTGGCAAAGCGAGCGGCACGAGCTTTATCTCGCGGCCTGGCAAAAATTGCGCGACGCCGGATTGATCTACCGTTGCAGTTGTTCGCGGCGCGATTTGCTCCAGGCCCCGGCCGCGCCCCATGCCGAGGACGAAGAGCCGGTCTATCCCGGGACCTGCCGGCCCGCCCGCCCGATCGTGCCTAACGAGGAGTCACCCGGCGGCTGCAACTGGCGTTTCCGCGTGCCGGCGGAAGAAGCGCTCCCCTTTGACGATCTCTGCGCCGGACCGCAGCGGGCGACCGCCGGGGTCGATTTCGGGGATTTTATCGTTTGGCGAAAGGACGACGTCCCGGCTTATCAGCTGGCCGTGGTGGTGGATGACGCCGCCATGGGCATCACCGAAGTGGTGCGCGGGGCCGATCTGCTCCTCTCGACTTTTCGGCAACTGCTCCTCTATCGCGCACTCGGCTGGCCGGTCCCGCAATTCTGCCACACCGCGCTCGTCACGGATTCGTTAGGCCAACGCCTCGCCAAGCGCCACGACGCCCTCAGCCTGCGCGCCCTGCGCGCGGCCGGTCTTTCGCCTGACGAGATTCGCGCGCGCTTCCTGCGTTAGCGGCGGTCTATGACCGTCGCAGTGGAAGTTACTCCCGCGTGCAGAGCGACGGTCACAGACCGCCGCTACAGGCCGGCATGCATGCGCAGAAGGTTGAGCATGCTCAACAAAAAGAGCGCGAGCGCGACCGCCGCCGCCGCCAGGATCGCCCTGCCCACGGTGTCTTTCTCCTTCTTCCGGTGCGGGAAAGGAGAGGCGTTGGCGAAATCCGCCGGCTTCTCGCTCGTCTCCGCCGGGCGGGCCGCGATCTCGCCGGCTTCCGGGAGCGCCTGCGCTTCGCCGGTCGCGTCCGATTCATAGCGGGCCTCGACTTTCCCAAAACGCACCCGATCGCCCACCCGCAGGAAAACCTCCGTCACGCTCTCGCCGTTTACCCGCGTGCCGTTGGTCGAATCGAGGTCCTTCAACTGATAGCGTTCGCCGACGAGCGTCAGTTGCGCGTGCCGCCCCGAAACGGAGGGATCGTCGATCTGGATGAGATTGTCGGGTGCGCGGCCGATCGTGATTCGCTCGTCGCTCAGCTCATGGCTCGCTTTGGAATCTTCCAGAGCGATGGAGAGCTTGGGCATGGGGAAGGAAATATCAGGAGGCGGGTTGAAGGGCAAGGGTGGGGGGTGAAGCGTTGAAGGGTTGCAGGGTTGAAGCGAGATCCGGCCCGCTTCAACCCTTCAACGCCTCACTTCTTCTGAAAGACCTCCACCGCATTCCAGGCCTCGCCCGGCGGCGCTTCCTCGTATTCGAGCGCCCGTTCCAGATACATCTTTGCCAGGTAGTCGTTAGGGTAAAATTCCAGAAACTGGGAGAGCATAATCTTCGCTTCGCGAAATTCCCGCCGCCGAAATTTTTGAAAAGCCTCCTCGTAGGTGAGCAGATGGCGCAGGAATTCTGGATCGAGCGTCTCGTCGTCGCGCGCGCCGATCAAGGTCGAAATTTCCACCGGCTCGGTTTTCCCTTTCACCTGCACCCGGGCCACGCTCCGGACGTGAAACGCGTCCCGCACCAGTTCGGTCGCGGTCGGTCCAATCAAAATATCGGCCCCGTAGGTTCTCGTTAGGCCCTCGAGGCGCGAGGCGAGGTTGACCGAGTCGCCGATCACGGTCGGGTCGGCCTTCTCCTGAGAGCCGATGTTGCCCCCGAGGACGTCGCCCTGGTTGATCCCGATCCCGATCGCGAAAGGCGCAATCCCGCGCGCGAACCAATCGTCGTTCAGCTTGCGCAGCTCGCGCCGCATCGTGAGGGCGGCCCGCGCCGCCATTTTCGTGTCCTGCTCCTTCCCCTGGCTGCGCACATTCCCCCATACCGCCATGACCGCGTCGCCGATGAATTTGTCGAGCGTCCCGCCGTTCTCGAAAACGGCCGCGGTCATTTTGGTCAAGTATTCGTTCAGCTGGCTGACGAGCGCTTCGGGATCGGCGTTCTCCGTCAGGCTGGTAAACCCGACGATATCGGAAAACAAAATCGTCGCGGGGATGCGGACACCCTTCAGGCTGCTGTAAAAACCGCCCGGGTTATCGAGGATTTCTTTGACCAGATTCTTCGAAACGTAGCGCTCGAGGGTGCGGCGGGTGCGGAGTTTTTCGATCCGCTCCATGGCGTATTCGTAGCCTAACGAACCCAGCCCGCTGAGCAGAAAAACCGTCAGCACCGGGACCGTGATGAGGAGCAGGCCGGCGCGATCGAAGCCGATTCGGGCGACCGCGAGGTAGGCAAGGGTGATGCCGGCGAGGAGCGCCAGGACCAGGCCCGGTCGCCTCACGAACGCGATCAGCAACCAGGCGAGCAGCCCCGCCCCGACCACGAGTGCGAAGTCGGCCCATAACGGCGTCATCCAGAGAAATTGGTGGGCGAGGGCCGCGGCCATTACTTCGAGGTGAAGCTTTGGCCCGAGCCGTCCGGGCCCGAGCGGCGTGTCCACGACGTCGTGCCAGATCTGGGCCGTCCCGCCTACGAGCACGACCTTGCCTTGGAAGAAAGCGCCGTCCTGATAGTTGGCGTGCCAGAATTTTGGGTCGAACACTTCGTAAAGCGGCCGCGGCTGATACGCGTCATCCGCGCTGAAGCGAAAAAAGTGGGCGGCGTGATCCTGCGGCACGTCGGCCCCCCGTCCCATCTGCTCCAGGCCGCGCGCGGCGAGCGAGTGATAGACCTCTTCGCTCGGGTGCGGGGGGAGGCCGGCGAGTTGTCGGTCGGTCAGGAGGAAGCGGATCGAGCGCGTCTCTCGATCGAGTGCGTCGGGGAAAAAATTAACGTAACCGACGCGTCGGTCGGCCATCTGCGGAGGCGGAATCAGAGCGGGATTGGGCACGATCGCCTGCATCGCGTTGGCCGCATCGATATTCGCGCCGAGCACGACCTGGCCGCGATAACGATCGAGCGCGGCGTGGAACTGCGGATCGCCGTCGTTAGGCGGATCGAAGGAGAGATCGAAAACCACGAGCCGCGCTCCCGCCGCGAAAAGCCGGTCGAGGAGGAGCGCCCAGACTTCGCGCGACCAGGGAAAAGGCCGCGCCGTCATGAGTTGGAAGGCGCGGTTATTCGCTATTTCTTCAGGTGAAAAAGGGGGGAGCTCGAGCGTGCTTTGATCGATCCCGAGGAGAACGAAATCGTCGCGCGTCGGCGTTTTGCGACCTTCTTTCTGGAGGAAATCCTCGAAGCGTTGCTCGCCCGACCAGACGGCCGAGAGAAACGGCACGCCCGGTGTGAAATGAAGGAGCAGGACAAGTCCGGTAAAGAAGGTGCAGATCGCCGCGAGGAGGAGAAGTCGATGTCGGGTCAGCCAATGCACCAGCGCATTCTAAGAAAGCTTCCGCGATCGGCCAACGCGAAAATCCTGGCCTAACGAGTTCGAATGCGGCTGCGCCTAACGCTTTCGCAGAATGCAGGTCCGCTGACCGCAGGCCGGCGCGCGATCTTCCACGGTCTCGAACTGGAGCTTCTCGGCCCACACCGTAAAAAAATCGGCGCTCAGAAAGATATCCATCGGTTTCTCCTGGCGCCGCCGTGTCGACTGGACGTTCGCTTCGAAGATCGGCCAGAGCTTGGGGTCGGCGATGTCGAGATAAGATGCGACGACGCGGCCGCCGATGCGCAAAACGCGCCGCGCTTCCTGGAGATAAAGGAACGATTCCTCCTCGAGAAGATGAGTGAAGACGGAGAAAAAGCAGACCATGTCCGCGGCGCCATCGCTCTCCGGAATGCGTGGCTCGTGCACTTCTTCGAAACGCCAGCGCGGCTGCCGGCATTGCGCCGCCGCAAAGGTCAGCATCTCTGGAACAATGTCGATCCCGAGATAACGGATCGTCTCCCGCCAATCCGAGCGGGCGAGCGCAGCGGCCAACCGCCCCGAGCCGCAGCCGACGTCGATCAGGTAATCGTTAGGCTGAAGCCCGAAACTGATCAGGCGCGAGCGCAGGGCCTCGCCCATGACTTCGTATTTGCCCCCGACCGCGAGCGCCATGGCGGCGGCGGGCTCGTTCCGGGCGAGCAGCTTTGCCATGTAATCGCGATAGGAGAGCCGCGCATTCGGCACGGTGAGATCGCGTGACCCTTTTGGCTCTCGCGGGAGGGCCTCGGGCCTGGGAAGGAGATGAAGTTTGTGGAGCCAGCGTTTCATCCGAGCGGCGAAAGATGGCCCGCACCCTCGCAGAAAAACGATTTGAGCGACAGCGCTTCCCGTTTACTGTTGCCCTCCGCCGCACTGGTCGCCGCGAGTTTTCTGTCCGTCTGATCCTTTTGCGGATCGCCTCAGCGAATGAGACGGCGAAAGCCTAACAAAAATAACAGTTCGCTGAAAGAGGAGCCTCCGAAACCAGGCGGAGGAAGAACAACATGCCAAGAGCCACTAACGCGCCCGCCAGTCGCGAGCGCCGCAAACGCGTCATCGATTCCGCCAAGGGATATCGCGGGCGCAGATCGAAACTCTTTCGTTACGCGAAAGACGCGACCATGAAAGGCAAATACTGGGCCTATCGCGATCGCAAAACGAGGAAGCGCAATTTCCGCGTGCTCTGGGTGCAGCGGCTCAACGCCGCCGTCCGCGCCCAGGGTCTCACCTACAGCCGTTTCGCGGAAGGCTTGAAAGCCGCCGGCATCGGCCTCGATCGCAAAATCCTTTCCGATCTCGCGATTACCGACGAGACGGCCTTCAAAAGCATCGTCGAACAGGTCAAAGGCGCGCTCGAGAAAAAATCGAGCGAGGGGAAAAAGAAAAACGCGGCGTGATTGCGCACCGTGGCGTTGTCCGCTGAGACAGCGGACGCTACAGAGATGCACCCGCTCGAAGAACTGCGCGAAGGCGCTTTGCGCGATATCGCGGCCGCGCCTGACGAGACCACGCTCGATGCCGTCCGCGTTCGCTATCTCGGGCGGAGCGGGAGTATCTCGGCTTGGGGTGAGCAAATGAAAACGCTCTCGAAAGAGGAGCGTCCGTTCGTCGGCAAATTGCTCAACCAGGTCCGGAGCGCTGTCACCGCCGCGCTTGAGGAAGCCGGCGAGCAGTTACGCGTCTCCGCTGAAACCGACGCCCTGGCCAACATCGACATTTCTCTCCCCGGCACGCCTAACGAGATCGGCGCGCTCCATCCGCTCACCCAGATGCTCGATCGCGCCATCGGCCTTTTCCGGCGGATGGGTTTCGCCCTCGCAGAAGGACCGGATGTCGAGACCGAGTGGCATTGCTTCGACGCGCTCAACACCGCGCCCGATCATCCGGCGCGCAACGAGGCCGACACCTTTTATCTGCCCGACGGCCGGCTCTTGCGCACCCACACTTCCACCGTGCAGATCCGCACCATGCAGGCCGCGCCGCCGCCCATTCGCGTAATTGCGCCCGGGGCTGCTTTCCGGCGCGACGAAGTGGACGCGACGCACAGCGCGCAGTTCCACCAGATCGAAGGCCTCTACGTCGACCAAGGCGTGAGCGTCGCCGACTTGAAGGGGACGCTCGAATATTTCCTGCGCGAACTTTTCGGGGCGGACACGGCGGTGCGTTTTCGTCCGCACTATTTTCCCTTCACCGAGCCGAGTTTCGAGATCGACGTGAAATCGAAAGCGCTCAAGAGCGGCGAGAAATGGATTGAAGTCTGTGGCTGCGGGATGGTGCACCCGGCGGTTTTCGAGGAAGTGAACCGCGCCCGCGGCGACAGCGCCTACGATCCGGAAAAATGGACCGGGTTCGCCTTCGGTCTTGGGATGGACCGGCTCGCCATGATCCTCTTCGACATCCCCGACATCCGGCTTTTCGCGCAGAACGATCTGCGTTTTTTGCGGCAATTTGCATGAGCGGGGGGCTTATCCGGCGCACGGCCGTAATTCGTAGCACAGCCGTCTCGGCTGTGGGGCGACCGGGCGTCTCGCCCGGTCGATGGCTCTTCCTATCATTCACCGGGCGAGACGCCCGGTGGCCCCACAGGCAGGATGCCTGTGCTACAGCGACGCCATGAAGTTCTCCGCTAACTGGCTCGCCGAATTCGTCCAGCTGCCTAACGACACCGCGCAGCTCGCCGAATTGCTCACTCTCGCCGGCGTCGAGATCGAAGGCATCGAAACGCGCGGCGCGGATTTTGCCAATGTGGTCGTGGCCCAGATCACCGCCTCTGCACCGCATCCAAACGCCGATCGCCTGAGCGTCTGCCAGGTCGATGATGGCAGCGGGCAGCCGCGCCAGATCGTTTGCGGCGCGAAAAATTACAAGGTCGGCGACAAGGTCCCGCTCGCTCTCCCGGGTGCGGTTTTGCCTGACGATTTCAAAATTAAGGCAAGCAAACTGCGCGGGGTCGAGTCGCAGGGCATGCTTTGCAGCGCGAAAGAGCTCGCTCTTTCCGAAGAGAGCGCCGGGCTCCTCATCCTTTCGCCCGAAGCAAAAATCGGCGCCCCCATCGCCGACGTTTTCCCTGACGACACCATCCTCGACGTCGAGATCACGCCCAACCGCTCCGACCTCCTCAGCCATTACGGCCTCGCCCGCGAGATCGCGTCCTTGTTTGTAGGGCGGGCGCGTCGCCGCCCCAGGTTGGAAAACAAACCCCGCGTATACCACAAAAGGGCACGCGAACCCCCCCCCCAACAAATAAGCGGCCCGC
>JBBQHV010000082.1:0-7674 GCA_038324295.1 Chthoniobacterales bacterium | reverse complement strand
AATGGACGAATCCGGCGCTCGACTTGTTCATGGCCGCGATCAGCAACGTCGATATCTGGCTGCCTTTCATCGTCCTGCTCGTGCTGTATGCGCTCTTCCTTGGCGGATTCAAGGGACGCGCCCTCGTTTTCTGCGTCGGTTTCACCTTCCTCGTAAACAGCCAGCTGACCGACGTTCTGAAAAAAATTGTCGACCGGCGCCGGCCGAAGCAGTCGGAGCGGGTCCGGATGGTCGAGCTGGCGAAGGCGCGGCCGGAATTTCTGACCCTCTTCAAAAAACCGAAGATCCGCTATTCCGATGAGCGCGATCGGAATCGCTCCGTCCCTTCCTTTCCTTCGGGACATGTGACGAACAACGTGACGGTCGGGATTGTGCTCGCCCTTTTCTTCCCGCGCTCGGGCTGGCTCTATTTTCTTTTCGTCGCGGCCATCGGCTGGTCGCGGATTTATCTCGGGGCGCACTGGCCGAGCGACGTGCTCGCGACCCTCCTCCTCGCGGCCGGGGAAACTTTTCTCGGACTCGCCCTTCTCGAAACTCTCTGGCGCTGGGCCGCTCCGCGCTGGGCTCCGCAGCTTTTCGTTAGGCATCCGCGCCTGATTGTGGGGCAAGTTTTCAACTTGTCCGCCAAAGATTCGCAAGTTGAAAACTTGCGCCACCCATGAGCACGACCCGCGCTGTCTGGATTTTCCTCCTCGTGCTCACCGCGATTCGTCTCGCGCTTTTGAACGCGACTCAGCTCTCCCCCGACGAAGCCTATTACTGGATGTGGTCGCAGCGGCCCGCCCTCTCCTATTTTAGCAAAGGCCCGGGGGTCGCCTTCGTCATCCGCTCGAGCACCGCGATTTTCGGCGAGAACGAGTTTGGGGTCCGCTTTTGGAGCCCGTTCCTCGCCGCCGGCACCAGCCTGCTCCTCTATTACTTTGCGCAGCGGCTCTTCAGCGCCACGGCCGGATTCTGGGCGGTCATCGCGCTCAACGTCACCCCGATTTTCAATCTCGGCAGCCTCGTCCTCACGATCGATCCGCTCTCCGTCTTCTTCTGGGTCGCGGCCTTTTTTACTTTCTGGCTCGCGCTCGAGCGGAGCCCGAGTTTTTCCTGGTGGTGGCCTGGCACCGGCCTGCTCATCGGCCTGGGATTTCTCTGCAAGTTTACCAACGCCCTCGAGCTCGTCTCGATCCTCCTCATTCTCCTCATCGTCCCGCGCCTTCGTCGCGAGTTCGTTAGGTCAAATCTTTATCTGCTTCTTCTCGTCTTCGCGCTCTGCACCATTCCGCCGCTCATTTGGAATTCGGACCACGCCTGGATCACGCTCGCCCATCTCCGCTCGCGCGGCAGCCTCGACGAAGCGCCCGGCTTTCATCCCCTCGAGCTCCTCGCCTTTCTCGGCGAGCATTTCGTCACCTATTCCCCGCTCCTTTTCCTCGGACTCGCCTGGGCCGTGATCGCAAGCTGGCGGCGACGCGCCCGCGATCAATTCCGAACCCTTTACCTCCTCTGGTTTGGTCTCCCGGTTTTTTTCCTCTACACCCTCCTCTCGATCAACAAAGCCGCCGCGCCGAACTGGGACGGCCTCGCGTTTCTCAGCCTCGCGTTGCTCGCGATTTCCTATTGGCGGGAACGGGCTGCGGCCCACGACGGAGTCAGGAAATGGGCCGCTGGCGCGCTCCTCCTCGGCGCGCTCCTCAGCGCCGTTCTGGTCGGCTTCATGACGAATAACCACGGCATCGAGCGTCGTCATCACGATCCGACCGATCGGCTGCGCGGCTGGAAATCGATGGCGGCTGCGGTCGCGCAGATCCGGCAGGATTTCGAGGCGAAGACCGGGCAGCCGGTTTTCCTCATCGCCGACCAACGCGACCGGGCGGCGGAGCTAGGCTTTTACCTTCCGCAGAAGCGGGTCGAGGGCCCGGGGCACCCGCCGGTTTATATTCCCGAGTCGCAGGACATGGTGAACGAGTTTTCCTTCTGGCCGCGCTACGACGAGTTCGTTCCTCTGCCGCCCAATGCGGTGCGCGACCCGAACGAGGTCTATACCGAGGAAGAGGGAGTTAATCTCTTCACCGGGCGCACCGCGCTCTATTTCCAGGAAGGAAAAAAGTCGCGCCCCCCGCGCAGCATCAGCGGCGGCTTCGGGCGGGTCGAGCCGATCGCGACGATCGAGGTGCGCGCCGGCAAGCGGCTCCTCCGTCAGCTCCAAGTCTATGCCTGCTACGATTACCGGACGCTGCCGTTATGAATGAGGAAGCCGCAACGCCGGCCGTCTCGGTCGTGGTTCCTCTCTATAACGAAGAGGAAAACGCCGCGCTCCTCCAGAGTGAGCTCTCCGCCGCCCTCGCCGGGATCGATCACGAGATCATTTATGTCGATGACGGCTCGACCGACGGCACCGTCGCTCGCCTAACGAATACGCCGGAGACGCGCGTCCTCCGTTTCGAGAAAAACGCCGGCCAAAGCGCCGCCCTCTACGCCGGGACCAAGGCCGCCCGCGGCGCCATCGTCGTCCTCATCGACGGCGACCTGCAAAATGATCCGGCCGACATCCCGCGGCTCGCCGCCGAGATCGAGCGCGGGGCCGATCTCGTCTGCGGTTATCGCGCCCGGCGCAAGGACACGCTGGTCAAGCGCCTAACGAGTCGGATCGCCAATTTCGTCCGCAGCCGTTTCACCAAAGACGGGGTGCGCGACACCGGCTGCACCTTGAAAGCGATGCGCCGCGAATGCGTCCGCACGCTTGTGCCCTTCAAGGGCATGCACCGCTTCATCCCCGCGCTTGTCAAAGGCGCGGGCTACCGGCTCGTCGAGATTCCGGTTAATCATCGCGCCCGCCGCTTCGGCCAGAGCAAGTACAGCCTCGGCAACCGCGCCGTCCGCGCCACTGTCGACATGTTCGGCGTGCGCTGGCTTCTCTCCCGCCAGCTCCGTTATCGGGTGGCAAAAGAAGAGCAATCCGCGTCGAAACCGTAGCGGTCATCGCGACTCGATTACTTTTCGCCGGGACGAGCAGCGTTGGAGACGCTTCGCTCTGCGAAGCGCGGGTCTGCGCCTCCGCTAACCCTTCGGCCGCCAACACCCGCGCCTCCAAGAGGGAGGCGTCGACAGCGCCCCGGCAACTTCTCAACCATTCCAACTTGTCATCCAAACCGCCGCCGCTAAGCTTTCGCTCCACTCGGAAAATTCTCCGCATGTCTCTGGCCAGCCTTTTATCTTCCGAGCAGATCGTTCCCGAGATGCAGGCGACCGAGCGCTGGCCCGCGATCGTCGAATTGATCGATCTCCTCGTCGGCCTCGATAAAATCGAGGAGTCGAGCCGCGAGAGCATCCTCGCCGCGCTCAAGCAGCGCGAAGAGACGATGAGCACCGGGATCGGTTTCGGCATCGCCATCCCGCACGCCTCTTCCGAAGACGTGACCGAAGTCGTCGCCGCCTTCGGGCGCTCCACCCAGGGGATCGAGTTCGACGCGCTCGACAATGCGCCGGTCAAGTTCGTCGTCCTTTTTATCGTGCCGAAAAATCAGTTCCAGACCCATCTGCGCACCCTCGCTTCCATCGCGAAATTCCTGAACGATCGCTCCGTCCGCGAGAGCCTTGCCGGCGCCGGGACGAAGGAAGAAATTCTGGCCATCTTCGAGGAGCGATCCCCCAAGTAAAGGAAGCTCGCTCTTCTCCGACCGCCTTATCGTTCGTCATTCGGAGCGAAGCGAGGGACCTGACGGACGTCCGACGGATTTTCGCAAGGCGAGCCTACTTTCGGACAATCGTGAGATCCGTCGCTCTGCTCGGGATGACATCCGTTGATGACTCCGCAGAAAGTTGAACGCTGCGTTCGCCGACATCGGATTGTAGTGTCCGCTGTCTCAGCGGATCGGAACGCGCCAGCCCGGCTTGCGGGATGCGCTGAGGACAGCGCACGCTACAAGCCAGCGTCTTCTCCGCGCGAATAGTCTCGTCGCACGGCTTTAGGCTCCTCCCGATGACAGGACGGAAGCTTGTGACCAAATGGACGCCTCGTATTCGCCGGCATTGGCATGACACCACGGTCCGCTTGGTGAATGTTCGGCTCCTCAAATGGAGACTTTTCAGGAAATCCTCGCGCGCAAATTAGCGGATGCGCTTGCCGCTGCCGGTCTCTCGCCAGCCGGCGACGTCGTCCAGGCGACCGATCCGCGTTTCGGCGATTACCAGTCGAACGCCGCCCTCATCCTGGCGAAACAACGCGGCGAAAACCCCCGCGCGCTCGCCCAGCAGATTGTGGAGAAGATATCCGTGAGTCACGTATATGATCGACCGACGATCGCGGGGCCTGGGTTCATCAATTTTACTCTCACGGCCGCCGCCATCGCACAGCAGCTCGCGCGACTTTTGCAGAATGATCGCCTCGGCGTCCCGCGCGCCGCGTCGCCTTCCAAAATCGTGATCGACTTCGGTTCTCCTAACGTCGCCAAGCCGATGCACATCGGTCACATTCGCAGCACCGTTCTCGGCGACGCCCTCGCTCGCATCGCCACGTTTCTGGGGCACGAGGTCATCCGCGACAACCACATCGGCGATTGGGGGACGCAGTTCGGGATGGTCATCTACGGCTGGAAAAACCTGCTCGATCGCGTAGCGCTCGAGCGCAATCCGATTGCCGAACTTGTCCGCATCTACAAGGAGACGAACCAGCTCGGCGCGACCGATCCGGCGGTGCGCGAGAAGTGCAAGGAGGAACTCGTTAGGCTGCAGGTGGGCGATCCGGAAAATTTCGCGATCTGGCAGGAATGCGTCGGGCTCTCGTTAGGCGAATTCGAGCGCGCCTATCGCCTGCTCGACATTCACTACGACATCCAGCGTGGCGAGAGTTTCTACAACGACCGCCTCGCCGAGGTCGTGGCGCGCTTGTGCGCCGCCGGCATCGCCGAAGAGAGCGAAGGCGCCATCGCGGTTTTCTTCCCCGACATCCCCGAGTTGGCCGACAAGCCCTGCCTGATTCGAAAAAGCGACGGTGGTTACAACTACGCCACGACCGATCTCGCCACGGTCGATTATCGCGTCAAGGAGCTGGGGGCGGAGGCTATTTGGTACGTCGTCGGCGCGCCCCAGACGTTGCATTTCAAACAGATCTTCGCGATCGCGCGACGCGAAGGTTACACCGCCGATTTTCGTCACATCACTTTCGGCAGCATTCTCGGTGAGGGCCGCAAGCTCATGAAAACGCGCTCCGGCGAAAACGTCGCGCTCCAGGACGTGCTCGACGAAGCGGTCGAGCGCGCGCGCAAAATCGTCGAAGAGAAAAACCCGGACCTTGGCACGGAGGAAAAATCAGCAATCGCGCAGACAATCGGAATCGGTGCGGTCAAGTACGCCGATCTCTCGCAGTATCGGATGACCGACTACATTTTTTCGTGGGATCGGATGCTCTCTTTCCAAGGCAACACCGCGCCCTACCTGCAGAATGCCTACGTCCGCATCCGCTCGATTTTTCGCAAGTTCGGCGAGGCCTTCACTCCGCCTAACGAGATCGCTCTAACGGAGTCGGCCGAGCTGAATCTGGGCAAACGTCTGGCTCAATTCGCGGAAACGGTCCCGCAAGTGCTGAACGATTT
Source organism: Chthoniobacterales bacterium (assembly GCA_038324295.1). Classification (GTDB taxonomy): domain Bacteria; phylum Verrucomicrobiota; class Verrucomicrobiia; order Chthoniobacterales; family UBA10450; genus Palsa-1392. Next base: position 2,092 of record JBBQHV010000082.1, on the reverse strand, counting down.
TCGCCCCAACCTGCTCGCGAATTATCTCTTCGAGCTGGCCAACGCCTTCCACGCCTTCTACGAAGCGTGCCCGGTCCTGAAAGCCGACGAGCCGGCGCGCGCGACGCGCCTCGCGCTCTGCGAACTCACCGCGCGCGTCCTGCAGCGCGGCCTCGCACTTCTCGGCATCGACGTGCCTGAGAAGATGTAGAGCTGGGACGTACGCGGGCGGCGCCGTCTGCTATTTCCCACCGCGAGCCGGCGGGTGAAGCAGCGGGATCGGCTTGCTCTGAAATCGGCGGTAAACTCGAAAATGCGCCAGATCCGTGGTCACGACCAGGGCCCGCGGAAACAGTTCCGAGAGCCGGACAACCGCGGCATCAGCGCAATCCATCTGTGCGTACTTCGCCGAGAATGCGCGCAGGTGGGCGACGTGGTCGGGGAAAAGCGCGACGATTCGCAGCGCTCCCGCTTCGATCAATCCATAGAGCTGATCGACCGCCTCACGAGAAGCGCCGAGATGCCAAGCTGCTTCGGTGATGACGGATTCGCACGTTAGCAACGGCGGCGTCAGGCCGGACAGTGCCGACACGCTCCAATCGTGCCACTGATCCCGCCGGTTGATCCATGCCACCAGCGGGCCGGTGTCGAGGATATGGTCAGGCATCGAACCCTTCACGAGACGAAAGATCGCCCGGCCCTGCGTAGACCCCCTTCGCCATCTCCGCCATCTCGCCAAAGGTTTTCTTCGCCTTCGCGGTTAGAAAAAAAGCCTCGCCGGTCCGCCCGTCATAGATTTCCACCTCCTGCCCCTTGCGTGCAGCAGCCTTCGCCTTTGGAAATTCGCGGACGAGCGAGCGGGTGGAAACCTTCATGTCAAACAGTATGTCAGACACCGTGACGAGCGTCAACGCGTCAACGCGCGATTCCGAAAGGCCTTTCGGTGTTCGTTTCGACACTTGCGGAACGAACTCTTCGATTCCCTCCGACGAATGTGAATGCACAAAGATGCGACTCCCTTGGGAAAACCCCGCCGTCTGCTCTTTCCCACCCCGAATCAGCGGCTGCCTTGTTCTCGTTAGGCGGGGATGATCACGCTTGACCAATTGGCTCGTTTTTGACACATCTCCCACACGGCACACCACACGTTGGAGGTTCATATGAAGCGAGTCACTGGTATCGGCAGCATCTTCTTCAAGGCGCGCGGAGAAACCGCCCTGCGCGCGCCGATGCGGAAACCCGGAGAAGGCACACGATGAACCTCCTCTTGTGGGTCCTGCAGGGCCTCGCCGCGCTCCTCTACGGAGCGTCGGGCGTCATGAAGGTCTTCCTCTTCGACAAGGTCAGCGCGGATGTCCGGTCCTTTGGTGCGTTGCCGCGGGAAGCCTGGGTGGCCCTCGGCATCCTCGAACTCGTCTGCACGGTCGGGCTGATCCTCCCCGCCGCCTTCCGCTGGCATCCGTCGCTCACGGTGGTCGCCGCCACGGTCCTGGCGATCGAAAGCCTCGTGTTCATCGGGGTGCACACCAAGTACCACGAGATCACGCCCGTTATCATGTGCGTCGTGTTGGGTCTCCTCATGGCGTTCATCGCCTACGGCCGGATGGTCCTGAAACCGATCTTCTGACGGGCCGACCCCGTCTGACGGCGTCCGAGTATCCGGACGCCCTGACGGAGGCCGCGTCAGGCGCGAGTGTCGAAAGCACGCTCTAACCCCAGGCTGGCTCTCCTTCTTCGCGAACAGGCTTGTCCGCCGCACCGTTCAGCGGGTAACCTCGCCAAAATGGCAGCTTCCACCGTGGCCCAATACCTCGCCGCAGTCCCCGCGGATCGCCGCGGGGCGCTCAGCGCTGTGCGCAAGGTGATCAATGAGAATCTGCCGGACGGATATGAGGAGGGCATGCAGTTCGGGATGATCGGCTGGTACGTCCCGCTCTCCATGTATCCGGCGGGCTACGGCGAGAATCCCAAAGTGCCGCTGCCCTTGGTTGCGCTCGCCTCGCAGAAGTCGGGCATGGTGCTGCATTTCCTCTGCTTCTACGGTCATCCCACTCTCTCCACCTGGTTCACCAGCGAATACCAGAAGAGCGGCAAGAAGCTCGATATGGGTAAA
>JBBQHV010000081.1:0-7696 GCA_038324295.1 Chthoniobacterales bacterium | reverse complement strand
TGCGACGCCGCGGGCTCGCAGGAGCTCGACCCTGAAGTGCTGCGCGGTGCTTTTTCCGTTTGGTCATCAATCGAGGTTCGTGCTTTGCTCGCCAGTGCAACCGGGCCTATAGCTCAGCGGTTAGAGCAGGGGACTCATAATCCCTTGGTCCCAGGTTCGAATCCTGGTGGGCCCACCTCATCGTTAACTTGCCACCGTCGCCATTCGCCACATTTCTTCGCTGGGCTTGGCTCGTGGCCGAGGTCGCGCTGCTTTCGGTGCTGATCCTCGCGACTCGCTGCGCGAATTACGAGGACGTCTTCGTTAACGGCCAAATCTATTTCGTCGATGCGGATTGCTATGCGCGAATGACGCGGGCCCGGCTCGTCGCGCAGCATCCCGGACTTATCGTCAGGCATCATGAGTTCGAAAATTATCCACCCGGGATCACTCCGCATACGACTGCGCCGCTCGATTATCTGATTGTGGGGCTGGCCGCAATCTTGTCGCCGGTCACGGGCCAACCGCTCGACCTGGCGGGCGCACTTGTTTCGCCGCTCCTCGCGTTGAGCGGCGGTTGGTTTCTTTGGTGGTGGACGCGCCGGCTCGGCTTTCGGTATCGCTGGGCGGCGCTCCTGCTCTTCGCGCTCAGCCCGATCCTGGCCCACGGAACCGCGCTCGGGCGGCCGGATCATCAGGCGCTGCTCATCGTGCTCGTGTTGATCGCGCTCGCGGCAGAGTGGTCGCTGCACGAGAAACCGAGCCGGGGCTGGGGGATCGTGAGCGGCCTGAGCTGGGGCCTCGCTCTCTGGGTCTCGCTTTACGAACCATTGCTTCTGCTGGGCGCGGTGGTTGTCGGGTCGATCGTGTTGCAGGCTTCGGCGCTGGGACGAGAAACTGATAAGCGCGGGAAGATTTTTGGTCGCGAACGGCGCATCGGTTGGTGGATCTGCGGCGGCGTTCTTCTTCTGGCCGGCCTGCTCGAGCGGCGCTGGCCGCAGTTGCCCGACCCGGGCCTGCGCGCGGCTTTCCTGCATTGGTCGGCGACGGTGGGAGAATTGCAGACCCTCGGCCTAACGAGTGTAGCGTGGTGGGAATGGTTTGGCGCGCTTCTCCCGGCGGCGCCAATCTTGTTCGTGTTCGCGTGGCAACGCCGGCGCGTTCCGCCAGCCTTCGTATTTCTTTTTCTCGTTACCTTTCTCCTCACCCTCTGGCAGGCGCGCTGGGGTTACTTTCTCGCGGTGGTGTTCGCCCTAACGATTCCAGCTTTGCTCGAAGCCATCCCGCGACGCTCGCTCGGCGTGCTCGCTTTTCTTCTCGCCCTCCTGCCCGTTTTTCAGTTTTGGGATGAAGCCTTTTGGCCTCACGAAGAGCGGCTCGCGCGCCGGACAGAGGCGCGGCGCGAGGCGCTGGATTGGCGCGCCGCCGCGAGCAGCCTGCCGCACGATCGGCCGGCGCCGTTTCTCGCGCCCTGGTGGCTCTCACCGGCCGCCGCCTACTGGTCGGGAGAGCCGGCGGTGGCCGGCAGCTCACATGAAAGCCTCCCCGGGATCGTGGCCAGCGCCCGCTTTTTCCTCGCGACGCGGCCCGAGGCCGCCCGTGAAATCCTCCGCCAGCATCGGGTGCAGTGGGTTCTGGTCTACGACGCCGGGCGGGTCGCGCAAAATTCCGCCGCCATCCTGGGCGAATCGATCCCTCCCGGGGCCCTCTGCTTCACCCTTGACCGCACTCCCTCCCGGGCGCCGGCTTTTCTGCAACTGGCAGGGCAAAATAACAGCGCAAAATTATATCGAGTGCGAGACTAGCACGAAAAAAGCTTGTCTTTAGGAGCAGGAACCGTTGACATGAGAAGTTCCGCCTCTTAATAATGCGTCGTGTTGAAAAAATTCATCCCGCAGAAGCCCGCGGCGCCGGCCGAGAGTTTTTCGCCCAGCCCGCGGTCTAATGAGGAGAGCCAAATGACCTCTTCCTATCGAGACGAACCCAAAACACCAACTGCAGCATCATCAACCCTGACCGAGCACCAAAAATATATGGCCGAACATTCCGGAAAAGACGTTCTCTCGAGCGATGTCGAGATTAAAGGAAGCATCAAGTTTCAAAAAGAGCTGCTGATCGACGGCAAAGTCGAAGGCGAAATCAATTCCGATGGAGTGTTGACGATCGGCGAGAATGCCGACATCCGCGGCGAGATTAAAACCAAGTCGATCACCGTCTTCGGCAAGGTGCACGGCAACATCACGGTCGGCGAGCGCTGCGAACTGAAGTCGCGCTGCACCCTGCAGGGCGATCTCAAGGCCGCCCGCCTCGTGATCGAGGAGGGTGCGACCTTCATCGGCAAATCGGAAGTGACGAGCGGCAAAGCGCCCGTCAGTTCCAATGGCAGCCCCAGCCGGACCGACGTTTCGCGCCCCGGCAGCAGCAGCAGCGAAGAGAGCTCCACGGCAAAAGCCTCGCTGGCAAGTCGAGCCTAACGGATAGCGAGCGCGCGTCGCTTTCGTGGCCAAGTCGCCTGCTAAAGTCAGTGTGGAATGCCCACACTGCGGCTTTAAGCAGATGGAGTACGCCGCCGCCCGGAGCACTCTCTGCCGGCAGTGCGGCAAACACTTCGTCATCGCGACCCAGCCGGCGGAAGCGAAGGCGAAGGGCTTCGGCGAAGCGAGCAGCGGCGGGCCTTCCATCCGCGAGCGGTTCGAGGGCCTGTGGAACCGGCCCCGCATCACTTCGGTCGCCTGTTTTGATTGCGGGACGACCCAACAGCTCAACTCCGCCGCTTCCTCCACCATCTGTCCCTCGTGCAGCGTCCACATGGACCTGCGCGATTACAAAATTAACGGCAGCTTCAGCCGGAGCATTCGCACTCACGGCGAAGTCCATATCACCTCGGCGGGCGATTTGAGCAGCAGCAGCGTCGTCTGCCGTTCGGCCGTCATCGATGGCAAGTTGCGCGGCAGTTTGCAATGCGCCGAGCGCGCCGAATTTCGCACCACCGCCAAAGTGCAGGGCAAACTGATCGCGCCCGAGGTTCTCATCGGGAAAAAAGCGAACGTCCAATTTTTTCGCCAGCTCCAGGTCGGCTCGATCGAAATTCGGGGCGCGATGTCGGGCGAGATCGTGGCCGAGACGGTCGTCACCATCCGCAGCACCGGCCGGCTCGATGGAAACGTCGTCGCCCGTTCCATCAACGTCGAAAAAGGCGGAACCTTCAGCGGCCAACTGGTGATCGGCCGGCAGACCCTGGAGCAGGCGGAGCTGCTGCCCGATTTCGAGCCGAAGAAAGTCTCCGCTGCAGGCAAGGGCCTGCGCCTGCCGGGTCACCCATTCGGTTTGCCGGCTACCTCCTGAGACGTGGGCGAAAAACGAAAGCCGGTCCCGCGCAGTCCCTACGAGCGGTTAGGCAACTACGTGCATCTGCCGCGTCTGATCGACAAGGCGCGCCTCCACCACAAAGGACTGCTCAACGGTTACAACTACAAGACCGTTGGTTTCGACAAGCATCTTCTCGGCTTTTTGAAAATCGATCCCGACGCCTTTGAAAAGGCGGCTAACGAACTCGAAGACGACGCTGCCATCCTGAAGTGGGTGCGTGAGAACGGCGTGGCCCATTCACCGGAAGAGATTGAGCAATGGAATCAGGCGATGATCTCGCGTCATCCCGACACCGCGGTGAAGAAAGCGCGCTTCGTCCATTTCCTGAAAGAAGCGGGCGGCGCCGGCCGCAAAGATATCCGCACATACTTCGATCTTATCGAATTCGACGAAGGCCGGCTCCTGTAGACGCTTCGCTCTGCGAAGCGCGAGAGCGACGTGGGACCGCGGAGCGGATGTGCATGGGGGCCACCGGGCGTCTCGCCCGGTGAATCAAGCCCGATAAACCGAAACACCCGGCGAGACGCCCGGTGGCCCCACAGCCGAGACGGCTGTGCCACGTCCCTGCTCGCTACTTTGCGAACTTGGCGAAGATCTCGTTCGCTTCCTCCAGCGTCTCTTTGCTCCCGATGTCGTACCAGGTCCCTTTGATCTGATACGTCTGCACCGGCTTGCGGCTGTAGAGCCACTGAATGAAACGCCCCGGCTGATCGGGATTGTTTCCCGCCGCGATGTAGGTCGTGAAAAGCTCCAGCGTCTCGGCGGAGAAATAATAGAGCGCGATGCCCGTGAGCGTGCTCTCAGGCTTCTCCGGCTTCTCCTCGAAGTGCGTGATGACGCCCTTGGCATCGACCTTGATCGCGGAGTACTTCTTCATCGCCTCGAGATCGCCTACGTCATAGAGCGCGAGTGTCGCGGCCGAGCCTTTCGCCTTCTCGGCAAACTCGGCCAGCGGTTCGCTGAAGAGATTGTCGCCCCCGACCACGATCAAATCCTCACCGCTTAGCTCTTCCTTCGTGATGACAAACCGAATGTCGCCAATCGCGCCCAGCTTGTCCGCGTCGCTCGTGGACCCGTCGTTCACGATCTTGAAAGTCAGGTTGGGCTGCGATTTCCCGTAGCGATCCGCCCATGCCTGGAAATCGTCCGCGAACTTTTCGTTCGTCACGATGTAGATCGTTTTCAGATCCGGGATCGGCGCGAGATTATCGAGCACCCATTCGATCATCGGTTTGCCCGCCACTTCGAGCAGAGGTTTGGCCTTCTTTTCCGTCAAAGGATAAAGGCGCGTGGCGTAACCGGCGGCGAGAATCAATGCGTTCATAAAAAGCGGAAGCGGAAGTTAAACGCTTCCGTCCTTTCGGCAAAACGTGAATCTCGGGAAGGGCTAAACAACCGGGACCGCCGCCAGGTGCAGCTGCCGTTGCAGCAGATCGATCCGTTTCGCTTCGGTGATCTTGCCGCGCGTCGTCGCGTCGGTGACGTAGAACGTATCGATCGCCGCGCCCTTGTCGGTGCTGATGCGTGAGAGGGTGATGTAAACATCCTGCCGTCCGAGGCACGCGACGAGATCGTAGAGCAAACCGAGACGATCCGGCGTCTCCACCTGGATGAGGGTCGAAGTCGGGTGACTCTTGTTTTCAATCGTGATGCGCGTGGGGAAATCGATCTCCGGCGAGCCCTTCGGACCCCTGCGGCGCCCGGTCGTGGAGAGAAGGGGCGCGAAATCGAAGCGCTCAGTGGCGAGCGCCGTCCGCAAGGTGGATTCGACGAGCGTGATCTCGCGCGGATCGTTGATCGGCCCGAGCTTTTGGTTGCGGACCCGAAACACGTCCAGCACGAGGTTATCGCCACGAATGAAAATATCGGCGCTTAAAATGTTGATCGAGGCGACGGCCAGGGCGCCGGCGATGTTTTCGAGCAACTGCCCGCGATCCCAGGTACAGATGGAGACCACGCTGTGGCCCTGCTCCGGCTGCGCTTCCCAGTGGAGCGCGGGCGCAAAGGCCGGCTCGTCGCGCAGGTAGATGTTACGCCAGAGGGTTCGGAACAATTCGAGGTGCGCGACGATTTCCTGCACCCCGAACGCGCGAAAATAATTATCCGGCATGTAGTCGAAGTGGGCGTCGATCTCGTCGGCGAAATCGGGCGCGAGTTTTTCCGCGACGGCCTCGCGCAGTTTTTCGCGTTCGATTTTGCTCTGCGCGAGAAAGGCCTCCTGATCGAGCAGATAGCGGGAAGCGGCATGATAAAGTTGCCAGACGAGTAGCTCCTTCCAGTCCGACCACGTCTCGGTCGTCCCTTGCCCATCGGCCAGGGTGAGCAACATGAGTTGGTCGAGATTGGCCTGCGTTTTCACGATGTTGGCAAACTCGATCACCGTCGCCGGGTCATCGATGTTGCGCTGCTGCGCCATGTTCGAAAGGGTGACGTGATGATCGACCAGGAGGACGAGCGCGCGCCGCTCTTCGGGGGATAACTGCAAACGGACCGCGACGGTTTGGGCAAAGAGGGCGCTCGCCTCCGAGTGGGGACGGGCGCCGACGCCTTTGCCGGTATCGTGCAGGAGCAGCGCGAGGTAGAGCACAAACGCATCCGGCAGGGCCAGGAAAAGCTTTCGATAGGGGAGCAGCTTTTGGTTCGTCGTCTCGAGCAGCGCATCCAGCTTTTCGATGCAAACCAGGGTGTGCTCGTCCGCGGTGTAGCGGTGAAAATATTCGTGCTGCACGAGACAGGTCAGATTCGCGAACTCCGGCAGATAACGTCCGAGCAGATCGACTTCGTGCATCATGCGGAGGATGCGCGCGACTTTTCCTTTGCGGCTGAGGAGGCGTCGGAAAATTTCCCGGGGCGCCCTGGCATAACGAAACTCGCGGTTGACCAGCCGGAGCCGCCGGCTGATCAAGTCGGTCAGCTCCGGGCTCAGATCGAGATTGCGTTCCTGGGCATGTTCAAAGGCCTTCATCAGCTCTTCGGGCTTGCGATTGAAAAGCTGCCGATCGAGCACGTAAAGTTGGCCGCCGCGGCTGCTGAAGCCATCAAACTCTTCCCCGCGCGGCTGGCGACGCGGGAGGAGCGGAAAGAACAAACGGCGCGTCGTCGTCGCGGTGCCGGTCGCGAACCTTTCCGTCAGGCGTTCCGTGATCCGAAAAATATTACGGGTGTGTTCATAGTAATCTTTCATGAACGCCTCGCTCCGGTGCACCGGCATCTTCTGCGTATAACCGAGCTTGAGCGCCACTTCCGCCTGCAGGTTCAGATAAAGCGAGTCGGTCGCGCGCTCCGTCGTGTAGTGCAGCTGCGTCCGGACCCGGAGAAGAAAATCGTAGGCCACGTCGATCCGCCGCCGGTCTGCCGCGGTCAGCCAGCCTTTGCCTTCCAGGTGGGTCGTCGTGAGGGCGCCTTCTTTGAAATAAGTAATCCAAAGCAGGTTTTGATAGTCGCGCAGTCCGCCGCAGCCGCGCTTCACATTCGGTTCCTGGAGATAAACGTTGTTCGCAAATTTTTCGTGCCGTCGCGTCTGATCTTCCATGCGCGCCGCGATGTAATCCTTCTCATAACCCCGCACGCACTGCTTCCGGAACTGCGCGCGGAATTGCCGATAGAGCTCGGCGTCGCCGGTCAGAAGACGCGCTTCCAGCATCGCGGTTTTCGTCAGCATCTCGTCGTTTGCCTGCGCGACCGCTTCGCGCACCGAGCGGGTCGAGTGCCCCACTTTGAAACCAACGTCCCAAAGAAAATAAAGCACCTGTTCGATGATCTGCGCGACGGCCGGTGTGATCTCCGCTCCGGCGGAGGAATGCAAAAACATCACATCGACGTCGCTCCCCGGATTCAACTCGTCCCGCCCGTAGCCGCCGAGCGCGACCAGGCTGACGGGAACGGTTTTGCCGTGGCCGTTCGATCCCGTGGCCGAGGCCTGGGCTTTCGCGAAAATATTGCTCAGAAGGATATCGATGAGCGTCGCGCGACTCGCGCAGACTTCGCGCCCGCCGCCCCCCGCCTGATGCCAGAGGCGGAGGCGGTGGTTCTCGATTTTCAGAAACTTCTGGTAGAGCGGGAGCAGCTCGGCCGGCTCAGTCGCCGCCGTCGCGATCAGGTCGCGCGCAGCGTGCGCCAAAACTTTTTCCTGATGATAAGACACGATGAGGGCGATTGATGAATGGTAGGGCGGGCGCTCCGCCTGCCCAGTTTCAGAACCGGGGCCGGCGAAGCGCCCGCCCTACAACTGGATCGCGTAGCGCTTCATCTTGTTGTAGAGCGTCGGCCGCTGGATCCCGAGCAGCTCGGCCGCTTTTTTCTTGTTCCCGTGGGTCTGCGCGAGCGCGTCGAGGATCGCGCTCCGCTC
>JBBQHV010000080.1:0-7733 GCA_038324295.1 Chthoniobacterales bacterium | reverse complement strand
GATCGTCTGGAGGCGTTGATCGGCGTTCTCGCGCGTGATCGGGGTGCGTGAGCCGCCGCCCGGCATCCAGAGGATGTCGGCGAAATTTCCGTCGCTCGCGATGTGGCTGCTGATGAGGCCGTGGCTGCCGCTGTCGCGATGGCGCAGGATAGCCGCGCCGGCGCCGTCGCCGAAGAGCACGCAAGTGTTGCGATCGGTCCAATCGGTAATCGAGCTGAGCTTCTCCGCGCCGATCACGAGGACGGTGTCGTAGGTGTGCGTCACGATGAATTGCTGCGCGATCTCGATCGCGAAAAGAAATCCGGCGCAGGCCGCGGAGATGTCGAGACAGGCTGCGTTGGTCGCGCCGATTTTGGTTTGCACGAAACAGGCGGTGGCGGGAAAGACCAGATCGGGGGTGGCGGTGGCGACGAGGATGAGATCGATCTGCTCGCCGGTGATGCCGGCTTGTTTCATCGCCGAGAGGGCGGCTTTGGCGCCCATGTCGCTGGTCTGTTCGTCGGCTGCGGCGATCCGCCGCTCCTTGATCCCGGTGCGCGAGGTGATCCACTCGTCATCGGTCTCGACGATTTTCGAGAGGTCCGCGTTCGAAAGAATTTTCTTCGGCACGTAGCTGCCTGTGCCGATGATCGAGACAGTCCGTTGCGGTTTAGCGGATCGCAGTCTCGAGCGCGGCGTTCGTTTCATTATAACGGCTAACTTCTTCGATAATATGTGGATTGACCTGCTCTTCAATCGACTCGCCCGCCACGCGCAGGGCGTTCTTGATCGCGAGCGGAGTACTCGAGCCGTGGGCGATGATGCAAATGCCGTTCACGCCTAACAATGGCGAGCCGCCGTATTCTTCGTAGTTCACTTTCTTGCGGATGGCCTTGAAAGCATTCTGCGCGAGATAGGCGCCGGCCATCCGCATCTTGCTTTTCACGAGCTCGTGCTTGAGCCACTTGAAGATCGCGTCGCCGACCGACTCGCAGGTCTTGAGAATCACGTTCCCGACAAAACCGTCGCAGACCACGACCTCGACCGGATCCTCGAAGAGGTCGTGACCCTCGACGTTGCCGCGAAAGTTGAGTGAGCTCTGTTTCAACATCTTGAAAACTTCCTTCGTCAGGTCGGTGCCTTTGACGTCTTCGCCGCCGATCGACATGAGGCCGATGGTGGGATTTTTGTAGCCGAGAACGTGGCGGGAATAGACCGAGCCCATGATCCCGTATTGCAGGAGGTGCTCGGGCCGCGCGTCACTATTTGCGCCCGCGTCGATCAGGACAAAAACGTTCGTCTCAGTCGGGACTAACGAGGCGATGCCGGGCCGTTCGACGCCGGGGAGCATGCGCAACTTGATCGCCGTCGCCGCCACGGCCGCGCCGGTATGACCGGCGCTCACGATCGCAGCGGCTTCGCCTTTTTTCACGAGATCGACTGCGCGACTGACGGACGAATCTTTTTTCCGCCTAACGGATTGGACGGCCCCGTCGCTCATTTCGACGACCTGGGTGGAATGGACGATCTCGACGCGGCGATCGTTGCAGGCCTGTTTTTTCAGCTCGGTCTCGATCTGGCCGGAGTCGCCGACGAGGAAAAGTTTGTCGATTTTGGGATACTCGCGCAAGGCGAGGACTGCGCCGCCGACCAGATTTGGCGGCCCAAAATCGCCGCCCATGGCGTCGAGAGCGATCTTCATCGAGGGGCCAATCTGCGATTTTCAGTTCGCGATTGCAAGGAGGGAACGTTGAAGCGTTGCAGGGTTGAAGCGATGAAGCGTTGAAGCGGGCGGAAGCCGGACCCGCTTGAACTCTTCAACGCTTCAACCCTTCAACCGTCACGCACCTTCCACCGTCAACACCTGGCGCCCCTTATAATAGCCGCAGGATGGACACGCGGTATGCGAAGCGACGGTGCTGCCGCATTGCGCGCACTTGTTGAGCTGCGGCGGCTGCCAGCGATGCGACGCCTTGCGCGTGCGCAGGCGCATCTTGGAGGTTTTGCGTTTTGGGACTCCCATGTGAGCGGTGAATGAAAGCAGGGTTTGGGGAAAAGGCAACCGGGGGGCGAAATGACCGTTGAAGCGATGAAGAGTTAAACGTTGCAGCGGGAAAATGCGCACCGCTTCGACGCTTCATCGCCTTAACGCTTCAACTTCAACCGATCCAGCGCGCTCCAATCGGGCGGGCGCGCTTCCAGCACGTCGTTCTCATCGGATTTCTTGGTCGTCTCGGGCACGGGACAGATCCGGCCGCCCTCGCGATCGCAATGCGGATAGGCCGGCAGGTTGAGCAAAATATCCTCGCGCAGGAATGGCGTGAGATCGACCTCCTCGGGTCCGGTCAGCTCGGTGTGGATGGTGAAATCTTTCACCGTGATATCGAAGGGGAACGCCTCGAGACAGCGCACGCAATGCAGCTCGACCGGTTGGACGAGCTCGCCATTGGCCCAGAGCGCGCCTTCCGAAATCCCGAGGTCAAGCGTGTAACGCAACGGCCCGGCGCAGCGCGCTTCCTTCGGATCGAGCTGCGGGATCAGGCAATCCTCTTCGCCCTCCAGATGCAGGCCGTCGGCCGGAATTTGTCGCAGATGAATTTTCACTCCCGCCATCTTTCGCAGCTCACCGCTTCAATTTTCCTCGAAAACTTTCCACCACCGAGGGCGGGACAAACGCGCTCACGTCGCCGCCGAGTCGCGCGATCTCCTTCACGATGCGCGAGCTGAGATAGGTGTATTCCTCCTTCGGCATCAGAAAGATCGTTTCCACGCTTCCTTCCAACTTGCGATTCATCAGCGCCATCTGGAATTCAAACTCGAAATCCGAAACCGCGCGCAATCCGCGCACGACGGCGTGGGCCTCCTGCTGGCGGGCGAATTCGACGAGCAAACCATCCAGCGGCGCGATCCTCACGCCGGGCAGGGGCGCGGTCACCTCGCGGAGAAAAGCGAGCCGTTCCTCGAGCGAAAAGAGCGGCTGCTTCTGGTCGTTGTGCGCGACCGCCACGATCACTTCGTCGAAAAGTTTCCGGGCGCGCTCGATCACATCGAGGTGACCGTTGGTGACCGGATCGAAGCTGCCAGGATAAATCGCGCGTCGCATGCGGCGGGAAAATTGCAGAGCAAAGATGAAATGGAAAGGGTTGAAACGTGGAAGGGTTGCAGGGTTGAAGGGAGGCGCCAGAGCTGGCCGCTTCAACGCTTCATCGCTGCAACGCTGCAACGAAACCGTTGCCCTCCGTCCGCCGCGCTCCAAAGTACTGCCCGGAAAAAATGAGCGAGACTCCCTACAAAACGATTGCTGCGGCCGCTACTTTTTCGCCGCGGTTCCATCAGGTCCTGGCGGAGGCGCGGCGGGTGCGGGAACGCTTCGGGGCGGACCTCAGCCTCATCTATGTGGGGAAATGCGACGCGACCACGACGCGGAAATTTACCGAGGCCCTCAAGGCTGTGCGGCTCCCGGCCGATTCCGCTATTCATTACGAAGAAGGCGATCCGGCTACGGCCATCCTGAATGCGGCCCGGAAATATTCGCTCGAATTGCTCATCGCCGGCGCGCTCGAAAAAGCCGGCGTCCACCGGCAATTTCTCGGCAATGTGGCGCGGCGACTGGTGCGGGAATGCAGTTGCTCCGTCCTCCTTTTCACCGCCCCGGCGCTCGAGCCCAAACCGCTCCGTCACATTGTCTTCATGGCCGAATACGACGAGCATGCGCAGCACGCTTTTCGCCGCACCCTCCAGCTCGCGGACCGGGAAAAGTGCGAGCGCCTTTACGCGATCCGCAGTTACACCACCTTCGACAAGGCGCGCGCTCGTCGCCGGGGCGGGAAGGCGCCTCGCGCCGCGGCCCGCACTCTCGATGAGGAGGAGATCGCGCTCCAGGATTTCGTTCTCGCGGCCGGCGCGACTCCGGTGCCGATCGAGACCCGCTGTATCCGGGGCAACACCGGCTTCGCGGTCTCGGATTTCATCCAGAGCGTGGAGGCGGATTTGCTCGTCGTCCCGCTGGAAACGGTTCCCGGCAGGGAAGCGAAACTGCCGCGCTCGATTGCCTGGATCACGGATGTGATTCCATGCAATCTCTGGGTGATTCGTTAGGCTCTCGTTAGGCCGGCTTATTGCGAGAGGCGGGCCAGGATTTCCCGGGCCGCTTTTTCCTGCAGCGCCGGGTCCGGCTGGGTCGAAGTGCCGGCCGAGATGATCAGCCAGTCCGCTCCTTTGCGAATGTCGAGCTGCGCCGGTTCCGCGGTGCGGAAAGCGGCGTCACCCAGGTCCGCCACGGCCACGCCTTTCAAGACCTCGCGGCTCGCCTCGAAGGCGCTTTGCGTGTCCGCGGCATCGCGGCCGTGCCGGATGAGCAGGGTGACGGTCTGCCGATCGAGCCCGCTCTTCGTTGAGTAGGACGCCGTGCTCACCCAGGCTTTGCCTTCGTCGGCGTCGCCAAAAGTGTTGCGCAAGCTTCCCGCCGCTTCAGAGGCAAAGATCTGCGTCGCCAGCTCCGGGGTCAGTATCTTGCTCGCACGATTCTCATCCTCTCCCCGCAACGGCGCGACCAGCGCAAGAAGGAGCGCAATCCCGAAGGCGATCTTTTGCATGACCGCTCTTTTAGCGCATCCCGGCCAATTCGCGAAACCAGCGCAAGGCTTCCTGGATGTGAGCGCGCTTGACGACGTGGCCTTCGGGAAAATTTTCCAGCCGCACGCGGTCGAACCCGGCGTTCTTGATCGAGCGCTGCACGTTGCGCTGCTCCTGCGGGGTGGCGATTTTGTCCCGCAGCCCGGCGCTGATGAAAACCGGCGTGTGCAGAAAGCGGCTGCCGGGCTGGAACTGCCGGTAGCCGTCGCTCAGCCTGTCGACATTTATGCCGGTGAGATAGAGCCCGATAATCTTGCAACCGGCCACCGACAGAAGCGGGGCGAGGAGCCCGGTCTGCTTCGCGCCGCCGGAATAACCGGCGCACGCCACCGGCCAATTTTCCGAACCGGGAAAGCTGCGGTGCAACGCATCGACCGCGGCCAGTGTCATGCCGGCGCGCCAGCCCGAGGTGCCGTGGGCGGGATATTTCGGACCGTCGCCGGCGAGGACGACCCATCCTTCGGCGAGCGCCGTGGCTCGATAAAAATCGGCCAGGTCATCACGATTCTTCCTTTTGAAATCGTCGGTCGAAAGCACGACCAGGACCGGCCAGATTTTCGCCGGGTTGAAGCCGCGCGGGACCGCGAGCACCGCGACCGCCGCGGGCGGCAACGTGTTCCCACCTTCCGAGGCGTACTCTTTTTCCAGCTGACTCATCGGAACATTCGCCCGTACCGTTCCTCCTGGTACGACGGACACACCCGCGAATTTGCCGACCGGCTCGGCCGCGCCTGCGATCTGGCCAAGCGCAAAAAGGCTCAGCGCGAAGAGGGAGATGCTTCGCGCCGATTTGGCGAAAAGAGCAGCGCCCCGCATGAACGAACCGCGCCGACCGCCCCCGGTCTCGGGCCACCGCTTCGCTCCCAGGCCTCCCTTCATCATCATCGCCTAACGAGTCGACGCCTCCCGCTCCAGTTTGCGAAACCAGTCCAGCGCTGATTGCAAATGAGCGCGCTTGACGACGTGCCCTTGCCGAAACCTTTCCAGCCGGACGCGGTCGAAACCGGTGCGCTCGATCGAGCGTTTCACCTCCCATTGCTGCTGCAGCGTGGCGACCCTGTCGCTCTCGCCGCTGCTCATAAAGATCGGTGTATGCAGAAAGGCCTTGTCTGGCCGGTACTGCTGATAGCCGTCGCTCAGAGTATCGACGTTGATGCCGGTGAGATAAATCCCGATCACCTTGTAACCGGTGAGCGAGAAGAAGGGCGCGAGAAAAGCGCTTCGTTTGGCCCCGCCCGAGTAGCCGGCAGAGGCGACCGGCCAGTCGAGTGATCCCGGAAAACTGCGATTGAGCGCGTCGAGTGCCGCCAGGGTCATCGCGAGGCGCCAGCCCGCCGTATCGAAGCGAGGCGGCGCGGGGCCATCGCCGGCGATCGCGACCCATCCCTGCGCCCGCGCGGTCGGGCCATAAATGCGGGTCAGGTCGGAGCGGTTTTGAGTTTTGAAATCACTCGTCGAAATGACGATCAGGACCGGCCAGGCCTTCTTCGGATCGAAATTCCGCGGCACGGTCAGCGTCGCGAGGGCGTATGGGGGTACTTGGTCGCCCGAGTCGCTTACATATTTCCGCTCCTGCGCTCTTAACGGCACCTTCACCGTGACAACACCTCCGGGCACGACAGGTGTGCCAGCGAAGTTGGCGGGCGAGCCGGCTGCGACCGCCGGTGGTTCCTCCGCGCACGCGACCGTGAGGACGATCAGAATTTGAAAAAGGAGTCTCCTCTGTCCGCTGCAAACTCCGCTCGCGTTTCGCTCCACCTTCGTATTAGACAGTTACCTGCCGATTTCCGTTGAACATACCGGCGCGCCGATCGTTAGGCTGGAGTGAGTTGGGCGGTCGCCGTCTCCCATTCTGCGGTCAATCGTTGCAGCTCTTCCGAGACGGCGGAAAGCTCGCGATTGATCGCAACCGCGCGGCCGCCCGGCTCGTAGGCGGCGGGATCTTCCAATTCCGCGGCCAGCTCTTTCTGCTGTCCCTCGAGCGTAGCGATGTGCATCTCGAGATCGTGGATGCGCTTCTCCTGCTCGCGGCGAATTTTCGCCTGCGCCTTGCGCGCTTCCGCTTCCGCGCGCCGCTGTTCTTTGTGTTCGCGCAGACCAGGTTTGCCGCGGGCGTTATTGTAGCCGGGGGCGTTGACCCCGGCCGCTGCCTGTGCCCCGCCGGCCTCAACGCGGCCGGCTACAACCGCCGGTTGCGCATTCGTCAGGGCATTGCCCGCGGTGAGGGCTGCGCGCGCCGAGCCGGCCTGCGACTTATCGAGGTAATATTGATAGTCGCCCGCGTAAGGCGTGAGCTGGCCGGCGTTGATGTGCAGCACGCTGCGCGCGATCGCGCGGATGAAATGGACGTCGTGACTGATGAAAATAAGCGTCCCCTCATACTGCGCGAGCGCGCCGATGAGCGCGTCGATCGAGCCAACGTCGAGATGCGTCGTCGGCTCGTCCATGAGGAGAAGGTTAGGCGGATAGAGGAGCAGCTTGACGAGGGCGAGGCGGGATTTTTCGCCGCCGCTGAGCACGCCGACGTTTTTGAAAACGTCGTCGCCGCGGAAAAGAAAGGAGCCGAGAACGGTCCGAGCGGTTTGTTCAGAAACCGGCTCCGGCACATCGAGCACGCTTTCCAAAACGGTTTGACTGACGTTGAGCATCTCCACCCGATGCTGGGAAAAATAACCGACGCGCACGTTGTGCCCGACCACGCGCTCGCCGCGCTGCACCGGCAGGACGCCGGCGAGCAGCTTGAGGAGGGTAGATTTTCCAGCTCCGTTCGGGCCCACGAGGACGGTCCGCTGGCCGCGTTCGGCTTCGAAATTCAACAGGTCGTATACGACCAATGAGTCGTATGCATGGCGCACGTCTTTCAGTGTGATCGCGCGCTGCCCGCTCCGCGGCGGCTGCGGAAAACGGAACTTGATCGTCTTCGCCTGTGCAGTCGGCGCGGCGATTTTCTCCATCCGATCGATCTGCTTGAGCTTGCTCTGCGCTTGCGACGCTTTGCTCGCCTTCGCCCGAAAGCGATCGGCAAATTGCTGAAGCGACGCGATCTCTTTCTGCTGGTTTTTGTAGGCGGCCAGTTGCTGCTCTTCGCGCGCCGCTTTTTGCTCGACGTAGCTGTCCCA
>JBBQHV010000079.1:0-7769 GCA_038324295.1 Chthoniobacterales bacterium | reverse complement strand
GTGATGCAGATGACGAGCGCGACGCCGGCATCGACCGCTTCCAAAATTCCATCCGCCGCCCCTGCTGCCGGCACGAAGATCACCGAGACGTCGCAACCGGTTTCCTGGCGCGCTTCCCAGACCGTGTCGAAAACCGGCACCTTCTCGTCAAACTTCTGGCCGCCTTTCCCGGGCGTGACACCGGCGACAACGTTCGTCCCGTACTCCATGCACTGCCGCGCGTGGAATCCGCCGGCGCTGCCGGTGATGCCCTGCACGCAGAGGCGGGTGTTCCTGTTAACGAGAATCGACATGGTTGAGAAATGAAAATGACGAATGACGAAACCCGAAACCCGAAACAATGACGAAGCTCGAATGACGAAAGGCGGCCTTTCGGGTTTCGTCATTCGTCATTATTTCGGATTTCGTCATTCGGGTTTCGTCATTTAAAGCCGTCAGGCTTTTCTCTTGTGCACGACGAGTTTGTTCCCGTCCGGATCGCGAAATTGCCCCATCCAGCAGACCGGCGTTTCGGTTTTCTCCATGTCGAAGCTCACGCCCCGCTCTTTCAAGGTCGCGATCGTCTGGTCGATGTCGTCGACTTCAAAGGCGATCGTCGTGCCGTCGCGCGACGGCTGCCAGGCCGGATGCTGGCCGACGCCGATCGTCGTGCCGCCGATGGTGTATTCCGCCCAGGGAAAATCTCCCGGCGCCGAATCCGGCTTCAGTTCCAGCGTCTCTTCGTAAAATTTGCGCGCGCGCGGAAAATCGGAGACAGCGACGGCGACAAAAGCAACATCCTTGATCATATCGTTAAGCCCTCTTGAGTTTGTGAATCATAATTTTTTTGCCATCGGGGGCTTCATTTCCCTTTGGCTGCCGCCACCACTTTTTGGGCGGCGTCGCCGAGATCGTCGGCGGTGGTCACGGGCAGGCCGGATTCGGCGATGATTTTTTTGCCGGCATCGACGTTCGTGCCTTCCAGCCTAACGACCAGCGGAACGGGCAGGTTGACTGCCTTGACCGCATTCACGATCCCCTGCGCGATCACGTCGCACTTCATGATCCCGCCAAAGATATTGACCAGAATCGCCTTCACATTTTCATCCGAGACGAGGAGCTTGAACGCTTCCGTGACCTGCTCTTCGGTCGCGCCGCCGCCGACGTCGAGGAAGTTGGCCGGGCTGCCGCCGTAAAACTTGATGATATCCATCGTAGCCATCGCCAGGCCCGCGCCGTTCACGAGGCAGGCGATGTTGCCGTCGAGCCCGATGTAGTTGAGACCGTGTTTGGAAGCCTCGACTTCGCGCGGATCTTCCTCCGCCGTGTCGCGCATCGCGGCGATCTCCGGATGCCGGTAGAGCGCGTTGTCGTCGAAGTTAAATTTCGCGTCGAGCGCAAGGACTTCGCCGGTCTTGGTCACGACGAGCGGGTTCACTTCCACCATCGAGCAATCCGACTCGATGAAGGTGCGATAGAGCGCGCTGAAGAGTTTGGCCGCCGGTTTGATCTGGTCGGATTTAAACCCGAGTTGTTTGGCCAGCTTGCGCGTCTGGAAAGGCTGCAAACCGGCGAGCGGATCAATCGGCTCGCGCATGATTTTCTCGGGCGATTTCTCAGCCACGGTTTCGATTTCGACCCCGCCTTCGGTGCTCGCCACAATTAAGGGCGCAGCCGTCGCCCGATCGAGCAGGACAGCAAAATAAATCTCGCGTTCGATGTCGGCGGACTCCGCCACGAGCACCTGATTAACCACCCGGCCAGCCGCGCCGGTCTGATGGGTGACGAGGGTTTGCCCGAGCATTTTGCCCGCGACCTCGCGTGCTTCCGCGGGTGTTTTCACGATGTGCACACCGCCTTTGAAACCGTTCTGGAAAGTCCCCTTCCCGCGGCCGCCGGCATGGACCTGCGCTTTCACCACGATCTCACCCGCCCCGATTTCGCGCGCGATTTTTTCCGCTTCATCCGGGGTGGACGCGACTTTGCCGCGGGTCGTAGCGGCGCCGAATTTCTGGAGTAATTCTTTCGCCTGGTACTCGTGAATGTTCATGCGCGGTGCGCGTTGCACTTAGCGCGCGAACGGCGGAGCGGCAACGGTTTTCTCCCGTTACCAGATGACGAGCCGCTTCTTTTCGTTAGGCGGGGGGAAGGCGGCGTCGATCCGATCGAGATCGGCGCGGGTGAGGCGGAGGTCGAGGGCGGCGGCGTTGCTTCGGATGTGCTCCGGAGTGGCTGCTTTCGGGATCGAGATCACCCCCGGCTGGCGCAGGCCCCAGGCGAGCGCGATTTGGGCGGGCGTGGCTTCGTGTTCGTGCGCGATCTCGCGCAAGACTTCATACTTCAGGAGCGAGCCGGCCTGGCCGAGGGGCGAATAGGCCAACACCGGGATGCCGCGTTCCTGACACCAGGGGAGCAGATCGAACTCAATCCCGCGCTCTTCCGGGTGGTAAAGGACCTGGTTGGCGGCGCATTCTTTTCCCTCGAGTTTTTCCATCTCCGCGACGTCGAGATTTGAGACGCCCCAAAGCCGGATTTTTCCCTCGGCGCGCAATTTCTCGAGCGCCTCGACCGTTTCCTCCAGGGGCGTATTGACCAGCCAATGCAGAAGATAAAGATCGATCAGATCGATCCGCAGTCGGCGGAGGCTGGCTTCGCAAGCGAGTGGGACACGTTCACGTTTGGAGTTCTTCGGCGCGACTTTGCTCACGACAAAAGCCCGGTCGCGCTGCCCAGCGATCGCTTCGGCCACGACTTCCTCGGCCCCGCCGTCGCCGTAAATCTCCGCCGTGTCGATGCAGGTGAGGCCGAGCTCAATCCCAAGGCGCACCGCCGCCACCTCGGCGGCGCGGGCGGAGCGATCCAGTCCCATCTGGTAGGTTCCCTGTCCGAGCACCGGCAGAGCGGTCCCGTCGAGAAGGGTGACCGTTCTCATGCGCGACACGACGGATCCGGGTACAGAAAGACGCGCAGGTTTCACGACAGGATCGAAAAACCGGCGCGTCTTCGCAAGCCTAACGAACTATTATTTGTTAACGACCTCGGCGTTCTCCAGCATCGTGACGCCACCGTTGTGCGCCATCTTGCCTTTCAACGTCACGGTCTTGCCCGCGAGCGGCGCGAGCTCGTCGTTCATCGGCTTGTGATCGCCGATCACGAGGATCGCTTTGCCGTCGCTCAGGATGCCGACCGGGCCGCCGCCTTTGATGCATTTCTCGGCGCATTCGGCGTGCTTCGCGCCTTTCGCGCCGTGATCGACGTAGCACATCATGTCGATGATCTCGCCGGTCACTTCCTTGTTCGCGCCTGTCTCAGTACTCGCTTTCGCGGGCTCGACGGCGAAGGCGAGCGGTGAAGCGGCGAGGGCCGCGCTGAAGGCGAGCGTCACCCCAGCCTTCATCCATTTGGGAACTCTTTCGTTATTTAAATACATGCGCGGAATCTCCGCCTTCCCAGCGCCATCGTCAATCGGCCCGCGCGGCGCCTTCCTCGATGAGACGCGCGAAGTCGGCAAAGAAGTAACTCGCATCGTGCGGGCCGGGCGCGGCTTCGGGGTGATATTGCACGCTGAAGATGGGCAGCTCCCGGTGCCGCATTCCTTCCACCGTGCCGTCGTTGAGATTGACGTGGGTGACTTCGATCTCGTCAGGCAAAGAGTCGGGGTCGACTGCGAAGCCGTGATTCTGCGAAGTGATCGCGACCTTGCCAGTGTTGAGATCTTTGACCGGCTGGTTGCCCCCGCGGTGACCGAATTTGAGTTTGAAAGTACCTCCACCGAAGGCGAAGCCGAGCACCTGATGCCCGAGGCAGATGCCAAAGATCGGCGTTTTTCCCATCAAGCCGCGGACCGCTTCGTGCGCATAATCCAACGCCGCCGGATCCCCCGGGCCGTTGGAAAGGAAAACGCCGTCCGGGTTTAACCGCAGCGCTTCCTCGGCAGTCGTCGTCGCCGGGACCACCGTGACGCCGAATCCATTCTGACGCAGCCGACGCAGGATGTTTTCCTTCATTCCGTAATCGTAGGCCACGATGCGATGCCGGATCGGCGGCAACCTGGCCTCATCTGCCCCCGACGCCGCCCACGCCGCACTTAGTTTGTCGTCTGGATCCCATTGGTAGGCCGCCGGCGCAGTCACTTCGCGCACGAAATCCATCCCGATCACGCCCGTCCCTTCGACCGCGCGGCGAACCGCTTCCTCGCTCGAGATTTCCTCCGTCGTCAGGCAGGCCTTCATCGCGCCGAGGGTGCGCAGGTGGCGGGTGAGCGCGCGGGTGTCGATCCCTTGAATGCCCGGGATTTCCCAGCGGCGCAGATATTCATCGAGCGAAATCTCGGAACGCCAATTGCTCGCGACTTCGCTCAGCTCTTCGATGACAAATCCGCGCACATGCGGCGAACGGCTCTCGGCGTCGGCCGCGTTCGTGCCGTAATTGCCGATGAGCGGATAAGTCATGGCCACGATCTGGCCGCGATACGAGGGATCGGTCAACACTTCCTGGTAACCGGTCATGGATGTGTTGAAACAAATCTCGCCAACACAGCTGCCGGTGGCGCCAAAAGATTCGCCCTCGAAAAGTCGTCCATCTTCGAGAGCGAGAAGAGCGCGCATCCTGGCGCCCACTTTGCGCGCAGCCCGGCGGGTTGTCGAATAATCGGTTTCCGAAAAAGCGCGCCGCGTTCTAGATTGACTAACGATGAGCGCGCCCGACCCCGACCCGGCGAGTATACCGCTGCTTTTTCCCGATCCGGTGATCGAGTTCTACATGAAAAAGGTCGATCGCACGGCCATCCGCGAGCGACTCAAGATGACTGCGGGAGAGCGGCTCGAAGCGCTCCAGAGACAGGTCGATGCCCAAGCCGCCGAGAAGATGGTGAGCGTAAAAGAGGAGCCTCCGCCGTGGCCGAAAAAAAAGGGCGCGATCGACATGGGCGCGGACCCAGCGTGGTTCGCCGAAGCGAAAGCGGTTCCGCTGCTGGTCGCCGATCCCGTGGTCGAGGCCTATTTGGAGGATGTCGATCGCGGCTTGATTCGACAAGCCTGCCGACTCTCCGTCTCGGAGCGCTTTGAACGATTTCATCGACTAATGCAGGGCGCTTATGCCCTGCGCCGCGCGTGCGAGAAAAGCGACGCATGAAAGCGGAAACCGATTTCCCCCTGGTCTTGCGCACGCTGGCGGAAGCAAAAATCGACTTCATCGCCATCGGAGCGATCGCGGCCATCGCCCAGGGAATCATTCTCACGACAGAAGACGTCGACGTGGTCTACGCTCGGTCTCCGGAGAACTTCGAACGCATCGTCGCGGCGCTCGGACCCTTCAAACCTTATCTGCGCGGCGCGCCGCCGGGGTTGCCCTTCCAACTGGACGAGCACGCCTTGCGCAACGGCCTCAACTTTACCTTTGAGACGAGCATAGGAAACATCGATTTGCTCGGCGAAGTCAGCGGTGGCGGAACCTTCGAGCAGCTGAAGCCGTTCGCTGAAACCAAGACCGCATTTGGCGTTGAATTCCTCAGCGTCAGTCTCGAGAAGCTGATTTTGCTCAAACGCGCGGCCGGTCGGCCGAAAGACTTCGAGCTGGTCGCACGTCTGGAAGCAGCGCGTCAGGAAAAAATCGCCTCGGCCAAAAAAAAGCGCCCGGACCATGACTGATCCGGGCGCCGCAAACTATTACCCCGCAGGTGCCGTTTAGATGGATATCCCGTTCCCTTTCGGTAACGGGCGGGTGACCGCCGCGGAAGCGTCTGACTTCCAATTAAGGCCTGCCATTTTCTCCTCGCGACCTAGCCCCCTCTGCTAACAACATCGGTCCGGGAATCACACCTGTAATCTCGAACACCGCAGGGTAAAATTTTTCGGTGGTCGAAAGTGGCCGATAGAGAGCTGAAAGTAGACACAAATAGGTCTTTGAACCTTCAACTCTCAATCGACTACTCCCGGCACTGTCAAAGAACGTTTACTCCCGCAATTCCACGTCCAGTTCACTCTTTAATCGTTCGCGAATCCGGTCGTGCGCGGCATTTACTTCGTCGTGCGTCAGTGTGCGATTTTTGTCCCGGTATGTCAACGTGTAGGCGAGCGATTTTCGGCCGCCGCCGAGATTCTCCGCCGCCTTCCCGCTGAACAAATCGAAGAGGGCAAGTTCGCCTAACAATGGCTCCGAAGCGGCCGTGATCGTGGCCAGAATTTCCCCATGGCTGAGCCCTTCCGGCGCGAGCAGCGCGATGTCGCGCGTGACCGAGGGAAAACGCTGCAATTCCTGAAACCGCCGCGGGCGCAGGGTGACTTCGAGTTCGTTAGGCAAATCCAGCTCGGCGACATAAACAGCCGCACTCGCCGCGGCTGCCTGCGCGGAGGAGAGCTGGCCGGCTTTCCCGAGCCGTTCGCTGCCGGAAAAAACTTCCGCGCCGAGCGCGAAGTTCGCGTCCTCCGTCCGCTCCAGCCGCAGCGGGCCGAGGTCGAGCGCTTCGAGCGCGCCCTTCAGATCGAACAGATCGAGCGCACGCTGCCCGCCGCGCCAGTGCGCCTGACTTTCGGCTCTGCCGCAAAGGAGGAGCGCGACCCGCCGAATTTCGCGGCCGTCCGGCGGAAGAAAAGCGCGCCCGATTTCAAAGAGGCGCACGCTTTTCGCGCCCGCCCGCAGATTGCGTTTGAGCGCGTCGAGCAAGCCCGGAAGCAGACTGGGCCGCAGCGCAACATGGTCTTCACTGAGCGGATTGCGCAGCTCGACAGCGGCCCCGGCGAAGCCTTCGCCTAACGACTCCCGACCGACCAGGGCCGAGGTCCGCGCTTCGCAAAATCCGCGGGCCACGAGCCGGCCGCGGAGCCGCGCCTCGAAATCGTAGCGGCGATCGGCCGCCGAGACGGGAGTAAAACTGCTCCGATTGGCGCTCGCGATCCGATCGATGCCAAAGACCCGCACCACTTCCTCGATGAGGTCGACCTCGCGACGCAGATCGCCGCGGTAGCTGGGAATTTTCCAGCTCGATTGCTCCTCCGTGCCGCCCAGTTTTTCCAGGCCAAAACCTTCCAGAATCCGATCGATTTCGGCGGACGGAATCTGGGTCCCGAGAAGTTGGGCGCAGCGCGCGTAGCGCAGGGGAAAGCCGGCCGGCGGCGCGGGCAAGACGCCGGCCGTGATCGTCTCTCCGGCGGGTTGGCCGCCGGCGATTTCGCCGAGTAACTGCACCGCCCGCGCGGAAGCGCGCAGGACCATGCCCGGATCAACTCCGCGTTCGAAGCGGTAGCTCGCATCACTCGGCAGATTTAGTTCCCGCGCCGTGCGGCGGATGTTGGAAGGCAGGAAATAGGCGCTTTCCAGGAGGACGTTGCGCGTCGTCCCGGTCACGCCGGTGTTCTCACCGCCCATCACCCCGCCAATCGCAACCGCGCGCTCCGCGTCCGCGATGAGAAGAGTCTTCGCGTCGAGATCATAGGTGCGACCGTCGAGGGCGAGGAACTTCTCGTTAGGCCGGGCGAGCCGCACGTTGATCCCGCCTTCCAGCTTGTCCGCATCAAAGGCATGCAACGGCTGGCCGAGTTCCAGCATCACCAGATTGGTTACGTCGACGACGTTGTTGAGCGAGCGCAGGCCGACCGCCTCGAGCTTCGCGCGCAACCAATCGGGGCTGGGGCCGACCTGCAGATTTTCGATCCGTCGCGCCGAGTAAAACGGGCATTCCTGCGGCGCGCTGATTTGTAGGGCGGGGGGGGGGGGGGGGGGCGGGGGGGGGGGGGCCGGGGGGGGGTGGGGGAAAGGGGGGGGGTGGGGGCGCGCCCACAAACAAGCGGCCG
>JBBQHV010000078.1:0-7798 GCA_038324295.1 Chthoniobacterales bacterium | reverse complement strand
CAGCCGTCTCGGCTGTGGGGCCACCGGGCGTCTCGCCCGGTGTTTCGTTTTGTCGGGCTTGATTCACCGGGCGAGACGCCCGGTGGCCCCACCGGCTCGCCACAGGACGAGTCCGTCCGACTGGCGGACAGGATGGCTGTGCTACAATCTACTCTGGCGCTTTGCAGTGCGAAGCGTCTACAGGAAGACCGCCCCGCCCCAATGAAAACCTAGTTGAAGCGTCGTTAGTCGCAGTTAACTTCGGAGCGTCCGAGCGACTTTGATTGCCTGCAAAACCGCGGCTTAATCTCTTCAGCCGCTCAGATTCTTATGCAGGCCGAAGAACTTTCCTACGTCATCGTCACTCCCTACTCGATGCGCAAATCGCGCACCGGCGGCATCATTTCCCGCCTCATTTCCCGCACCGGTCTCGATCTCATTCGCGGCCGCATGTTTGCTCCCGGCAGCGAGCTCGTCCGGCGTTACGCCGAGACGATCGTGACCGAAACCGACCCGCGCCATCGCGCCATCCAGGAGCTGATCCGCGGCTACGTCCTGAAAAATTTTACCGGCACGGTCAACGGCCAGCGCGCCCGGGTCATGTTCCTCGTTTTCCGAGGCGAGAACGCGATCCGGAAAATCCAGGACGCGGTCGGACACATCGTGCACGAGCGGACGAGCGGCGAAACGATCCGCGACACTTTTGGCGATTACATCACCGACGGCGCCGGGAAGGCGACCTACTTTGAGCCCGGCGTGCTCGCGGCCTTCGACGCCGAGGCGATCGAGCGCGACCTGAAATTGTGGGCGGAATTCTCCGACAGCGACGGCGGCGTTCTCGAAAAGGTGATCGAATTCCCGGCCGATGCGAAGGTGGAAAAAACCCTCGTCCTGATCAAGCCGGACAATTTCAAGTTTCCCAACGCGCGGCCGGGCGGCGTGATCGAGGTCTTCTCGCGGAGCGGCCTCTCCATCATCGGATTCAAAGTCCATCGCATGAGTGTCGCGCAGGCGGAGGAATTCTACGGACCGGTCCTCGATGTTTTGAAAGATAAACTCGGCCCCGAAAAAGGGCGTGCGGCTTGGGAAGACATCGTCGAGTTCATGTCGGGCGGACGCCCGAGCAATGTCGGCGACGATCAGCGCAGCGAGCCCGGCTCGGAGAAATGCATCGCGCTCGTCTACCAGGGAGTCGACGCGGTCCGGAAGATTCGCGAAGTCCTCGGGCCGACCGATCCGAGCAAAGCGCCGCCGGGTTCGATCCGGAAGGAGTTTGGCCAGACGATCATGGTGAACGCGGCGCATGCTTCCGACTCGGCGGAAAACGCCGAGCGCGAGATGAAAATCGTGCAGGTGGACGAGAACAACCTGAAACCTTTAATTGAAAACTTCTACGCGCGCTCATAGCTTGCGCTCCCCTTTTTAGAAACTCGCTAATGGACACTCTCACCATGGAAATTTCGACCCGCGCATCGCAACTCAACCCCTCGCTGACTCTTTCGATCGACAGCAAAGCGAAAGCGATGAAGAGCGAAGGCATCGACATCTGTGGCTTCGGCGCGGGCGAGCCGGATTTCGATACGCCCGAGCACATCAAAGCCGCCGCCATTGCCGCTCTCGAAGCCGGCTTCACCAAATACACCCCCAGTTCCGGACTGCCGGAATTGCGCGAAGCGATCGCGAAAAAATTGGCCGACGACAACGGCCTCGAGTATCGCCCGAGCCAGATCATCGTGAGCAACGGCGCGAAGCATTCCTGTTACAACGCCATCCTCGCGACCTGCGAAACGGGCGATGAAGTCATCATCCCCTCGCCCTATTGGGTGAGCTATCCCGACATGGTGCGGCTGGCCGGGGCCGAGCCCGTCATCGTGCAAACGAGCGAGCGCAACCGCTGGAAGATGACCGCGCAGGAATTTGAAAACGCCATGACCCCGCGGACCAAAATGGTGATCATGAATTCGCCTAACAATCCCAGCGGCTCGGTCTACAGCCGCGAGGAATTGGAAGCGATCGTGGAAGTCGCGGCCGAAGAGGACATCTACATTCTCTCCGACGAAATTTACGAGAAGCTCGTTTACGACGACGCAAAACACGTCAGCATCGCCTCGCTCTCGAAAGCGGCCTACGACCTCACGATCACGATCAACGGCTTCAGCAAATCCTACGCGATGACCGGCTGGCGGCTCGGCTACATGGGCGCGCCGGAGGCGATCGCGAAGGCCGTCGATTCGATCCAAAGCCACAGCACCTCGAACCCCTGCTCCTTCGCGCAAAAGGGCGCGATCGCCGCGCTCAAAGGCGACCAGCAACCGCTCTCCGACATGCACGACGAGTTCGATATGCGGCGCAATTACATGTTCGACCGCATCTCGAAGATCGCGAACATCACCGCAGTCAAACCGGAGGGCGCGTTCTACGTTCTGGTCAACATCAGCCAGCTCGGCCTGACCTCGCAGAATTTCGCCGATCGCCTCCTGAGCAAAGCGAACGTCGCGGTCATTCCCGGCGCCGCTTTCGGGGACGATCGCACTATCCGCCTGAGCTACGCGACGAGCATCGACATCATCAAAAAAGGTCTCGATCGCTTCCAGGATTTCTGCCGGACCCTGTAGACGCTTCGCTCTGCGAAGCGCGGCGGAGAGCGCTGGTTGCAAATGGAGTCCTGCCTCGCGCGTTCCAGAGGAACGCGTCTACAGAATAGCCTTTAGCCGTGGCCACTGGTTCCTTCGCGCTCATCCTCCACGCTCATCTGCCGTTCGTCCGGCACCCGGAGCACGAGGATTTTCTCGAGGAGGATTGGCTCTTCGAAGCCATCACTGAAACCTACCTCCCGCTCATCCGCTTGATGCGGCGCTTGCTCGACGACGCTGTCCCCTTCCAACTCACGATGTCGTACACGCCCACGCTCGGGGCGATGCTTCGCGACGAGCTGCTGCAAGAACGTTACCTGCGCCATCTCGATCGCCTCATCGCGCTTGCCCGCCAGGAAATCGAGCGTCATCAGCACCAGCCGCAGCTCCGCGAGCTGGGCGAGTTCTACGAGGAATTTTTCACCGCGGCGCGCGCCTTTTTCGACGAGGTGTTGCAGCGCGACATCGTCGGAGCGTTGCGCGAGTTGCAGGAAAGCGGCTGCCTCGAAATCATCGCGAGTGCCGCGACCCACGGCTTTCTCCCTTTGCTCCAGGATTTTCCGGAGGCGCAACGCGCACAGGTCCGGATCGGTTGCGACAGCTATCGCGAGATGTTCGGGCGCGATCCGGCCGGCTTCTGGCTGCCGGAATGCGGCTACAGCAGCGGACTCGACTCCATTTTGCAGGAGGCGAACATTCGCTGGTTCGTGGTCGACACCCACGGCCTCATGTTTGGGAATCCGCGCCCGCGCTACGCCCTTTTCGCGCCCACTTACACGCCGGCCGGTCCGGCCGCTTTCGCGCGCGATCGCGAATCGAGCCGCGAAGTCTGGAGCGCCGAAGCAGGCTACCCGGGCGATCCGGTCTATCGCGATTTTTATCGCGACGTCGGCTTTGATCGCTCGGCCGCCGAGCTCAGCGCATTCGTTAGGCCGGAGGGCGTGCGGAAATTCAGCGGGATCAAATATCACCGCGTCAGCGGGCCCACGGAAGAGAAGGAATTCTATGATCGCGCCTCGGCCCTGGCCGCGGCCGACGAGCATGCCCGGGATTTTTTCGAGAAACGCCGGACCCGTTTTCTCGAGCTGAGTGAGATGGACTTCGACCCCATCGTGGTCAGCCCGTTTGACGCCGAGCTTTTCGGTCACTGGTGGTTCGAGGGGCCGCGTTTCCTCGAGAGTTTCATCCGGCTCGCGGCCGAAAAGCCGGAGGACTTCCGCCTCACAACACCGGGAGAATTCCTCAAAGCCCACCCCTCGCAGCAGATAGTTAGGCTGAATCCTTCGAGCTGGGGCGAGAACGGTTTCAACAGCGTCTGGCTCGACGAAACCAATGCCTGGATTTATCCCCATCTCCACGCCGCCACCCGGCGCATGACGGAAATCGCGCGCGCCCATCGCGACACCTCCGACCACGTGACGGAGCGGGCCCTGCGCCAGGCCGCGCGGGAACTGCTCCTCGCGCAATCGAGCGACTGGGCCTTTCTCCTCAAGAATCAGACCGCGCCGGAGTACGCCGCCGGTCGCACGCGCGAGCACCTTCTGCGTTTCAAGCGCCTTTACGAAGCGCTCCGCGACGCGCAGATCGACCTCGATTTCCTCGCCGCTTGCGAGGCGCGCACGCCGCTCTTTCTCAACCTCGACTGGCGCTATTACCTTTGAAAAGTGATTCAAACCTGGAGGGCGGAGCTCTGCGACGCCAGCCCAGGCTCGCAGGAGCTCGCCCCTCCAGTTAAGCTGCCGCCGCCTTTTCGCATGCGCCCTTTGCTTCTCGTCTCGCTCCTCGTCCCGCTGGCACTCGCGTATAGCCAGGAACCCACGGCCACGTCCTCCCCTACTCCGACGCCGCGAGTCGTTAGGCTGCATTTTGCGCTCCCGCCACTCGAAGGTGTGGTCAGCCTCGGGATCTACGACGCCAGCGGCAAGCTCGTTCGCGTCCTCCACCGCGAAGATACTATCGACGATTTCACAGCCGGGCACGATGCGCTCGAAACGACTTGGGATGGCCTGGACGACGCCGGTAATCCTCTTCCCGCCGGCCCGTACAGCGCGCACGGTTTTGTCGTCGCCGATATAAAAGTCGAAGGCGTCGACAACTACTTCAACGACTGGGTGACGGACGAAGATTCTCCGCATCTCGTCCACATCTCGCAGATCGGTACGCAGGATCGATTTCTCTGGCTTCGGGCCACCGCGGCGGATGGAACAATGCTCGAACTTCTCTTCAATACAGCGACGGGGAAGTTCGAACCGGCCCCGCCTGTTCCACCCGCGGAATTCGATCTGGCGAAACATGCGGGCCCCCTCATCGACCCGATCGCGATCGTTAAAGGAAGAAACGAAACGGTCTGGACGATCAGTCATCTCGCGAAGGGTTCGCCCGAAGTCCAGGTCGCACAGATGGCCGTGGACGCCCAGGCGCCCACCACCGTTCTGCGGACGCTGCCCATTCCGCCTAACGAACCGCAGCCGATAGGGATCGCCGCTTCGCCTGACGAAGACCGAATCTTCCTCCTCGAGCAGTCGCCCGCGCTCGAACGGGTGCGCAGCCTCACTCTGCAATCGACCACGAGCGCGCCCGGCGCGGCGGAAGCAGTCTCCGACTGGAAAGTTGATTTCGAGAAGAAGATCGTCGCGCACACCAACTTTGCCCTCCTCAACGGCAGCCCGATTCTCGCGCCTAACGAACATTCGGAGGCGCCGGAAACGGTTGAGCAAAAGCTGCGGCCGAATCCGCTCGATCGCGACCGTCCCGGCAAGGTCACACTCGCGGTTGGCTTCGATCGCGACGGCAGTTTTCTCCGGACGAGCGACGGACTACCTCTCCGCACAGTGAGCGATAACGGCCAGATCAAACGCGCTCTTCTCCTCGCGCACGGCGGCGACGCGGTCGATGTCTTCCAGGACGACGGCGCGCTCGTCGAGCAGTTTCGCATTTCCGCGCTCGATCAGATGATGGCGTTTGATTGCGGCGAGTTCGAACTAAAGTGACCGCGGTGCCGCGCGACATTGTTTACTTCGATCTCGAAACACAACGGACCGCAAACGACGCCGGAGGCTGGGATCGCAAGGGCAACATGCAAATGTCGATCGGCGTCACCTACAGCACGCGGAGTGGACGTTACGAAATTTTTCACGAATCCCGCGTCCACGATTTGATCGAACGTCTGCGCCAGGCCGATCTCGTGGTTGGATTCAACGTCCTCAATTTCGATTACCACGTCCTCATGGGATACACTGTGCTCGATCTCGCGCACGAGCTTCCGACGGCCGACCTCATGCTCGACATGGAGGCGAAGCTCGGCCATCGCCTTGGCCTCGACGCGATCGCCAAGGCGACGTTAGGCGTGAGCAAGACCGCGGCGAGTCTCGACGCCATCCGCTGGTGGCGCGAAGGGCGCATGCTCGAGATCGCGGAGTATTGCTGCTTCGACGTGAAGGTGACGCGGCTCGTGCACGAACACGGCTGCCGGCACAAGGAGCTCTTTTTCCACGATCGCTTCGCTCGTAAGCAGCGGGTGGAAGTCGACTGGGCGCACCTGTTGTAGCTGGGGGCGTTGACCCCGGCTGGGTTGGGGCTTGAACCGTGCGAAAGACCAGCCGGGGTCACCGCCCCCGGCTACAACCGAATCTCGACCTCGATCGGGAGGCAGTGATTGATCTCGTATCTGCCGCGGTCGAGGTCGCGCTCCATCGGCTGTGTGCGGCCGCGGGAGTCGGTCGCGCGCGCCAGCAGAACACAACGGCCGGCTTTCTTCGGCGTTTCCCAATCGGTTTCCCAGAGCCGCCAGCAGTTGGCCACCTGCTTTTCGCCTAACGAAACCTCGTGCCAGGATTTTCCGGCGTCGCTGCTGAACTCGACTTTCACGATTTCGCCATCGGCCGTCCAGGCCGCGCCCGCAACGCGATAGGTGGTTCCGGCTTTGATCACTTCGTTGATCCCGGGCCGCGCAATCGCCGCCTTGACCTGCATCTGCGTGATGGGAACGAGCGCAACGCCGGCGTCATCCCTTTCCCAGAACGCGTAATCAACCGTCTGGTAGTAGCCCTTATAAGGTTGCTCGGTCACGATGATGCGCTGGAGCCATTTCACCGCCGCCATGCCGAACCAACCGGGCACGATCGCGCGGAGCGGAAAGCCATGGGAAGGCGTGAGCGGCTCGCCATTCATTTCCAGGGCGATGAGGACGCCATCCAGCGCTTTGCCTAACGAAATGCTGCGCGCGTAGTTAATCTTGCCCGCCGGTTTGGGCGCTTCGCTGATCGTCCCCGAGTCAGCGCCTTCGAGGATGACATCGACCGCCTTGGGATTGACGCGCGCCTTGCGGAGAAGATCGCCTAACGAAACCCCGGTCCATTCCGCGTTGCCGACGGCGCCCAGTTCCCACTGCGTTCCCTTCACTTTGGGCACAAGAAAAACACGGCCGTTCCCGGCGCACTCGAGCGTCGCCGGGATTGTCTTCATCGGCAGCTTGCGCAGCTCGTCATGAGTCAACTCGAGCGGACTCTCGACCGCGCCTTCAATCCTTAATCGCCAGCTGGCCAGATCGATTTCCGGCACGGGGAAGTGCGAGCGAATGTAAAAGAGTTCGTTAGGCGTGAGCCAGCCGTCGAGGAGGCCGAACGGCATTTCGAGATTGGCCGGCTCCTTTTCCCGAATGATCACAACTTGATTCCCTCTTTTTCGACCGGGAATCCCGCTTCCTTCCAGGCATGCCAGCTGCCCGGAACATTGCTCACATTTTTGAACCCGGCGTTTTTCAGGATGCTCGTGGCGATGCTCGCGCGATAACCGGAAGCGCAATAAACCGCCGTCGGCTTCGCCTGGTCGAGTTCGCTGATCCGCTCCTCCAGCTTCGGCACGACGATATGATGGGCGCCCGGGACGTGACCGTTTTTCCACTCGCGATCGGTCCGGACATCGAGCACCTGCATCCGGCCGTTGGCCGATTGCAATTCGTACACGGAAATTTGCGGGACCTGCTCAAAGGGATAACCGGCGTTGTCCCAGGCTTTCATCCCGCCGACAAGATAACCCGCGAAATTGGTGAAGCCGGTGCGGAGAAACAGCCTAACGACCTCATCGAGATCGTCGTCGTTCTCGAGCACGAGCAGGAACGGCTTGTCCGGATCGAGCATCGTTCCGGCCCAAATCGAGAGCGTCGGCGTGGCCCCGATATTCAAGGC
>JBBQHV010000077.1:0-7912 GCA_038324295.1 Chthoniobacterales bacterium | reverse complement strand
TCTCCAACTCCCGAGCGACTTCAATCTCCTCTTCGACGTGCGCCTCGATCGCCGCGTCCTCCTTTTTACCATCGGGTTATCGATCCTCACCGGCGTGCTCTTCAGCCTCATTCCCGCCCTTCAATCCTCGAAACCGGATCTGGTGCCGTCCTTGAAAGAAGAAAGCTCGCTCGCCGGCTTCCGCCGTTCCCGCCTCCGCAATGCGCTCGTCATCGCTCAGATTGCTCTCTCCCTCGTCCTTTTGGTCAGCGCGGGATTGATCGTGCGCAGCCTGCAAGCCGCCCAGCATCTCCGGCCCGGATTCAATCCCGAACATGCCGCCGCCATTTCCTTCGATGTCGCGCTGCAGGGCTACGACGAAGCGAAAGGCCGCGCCTTTTACCGCCGGGTGCTGGATCGCATTCGCAGCCTCCCTGGCGTCACTTCCGCCGCGCTCACGGAGAGTCTGCCTCTGAGCATCGATTACAACTCGACCTCGATTTACATCGAAGGGCGGCCGGCCGCCGGGACCAGCGAGCTGCCCTCCGCCGTGCCCCGGGACGTGGGACCGGACTATTTTCGAACCATGGAAATCCCGCTCCGGGGCCGCGAATTTTCCCCTAACGAAAATAAGACCGAGTCGCGCGTCGCGATCGTGAGCGAGACGTTTGCCAGTCGCTTTTTTCCCGGGCAGGAAGCGATCGGAAAACGCTTTAATTTTAGCGGGCCGGACAAACCGTACTGGCAGATCATCGGTGTCTGCGGAGACGGGAAATATAACAGCCTCGGGGAAGATCCGATCCCGGCGGTTTATCGTCCGCTTCTTCGCGACTACGAGACTCCAGTCACGCTCGTGGCGCGCGCGCCTGGTTCCGCCACCACTCTCCTCGCCGCGCTCAAAAGCGAAACGCAAAAGCTCGATCCCAACCTCACGATTTTCGTTCCGACTACGCTCGAGGAGCACATGGACATCCCGCTCTTTCCCGCGCGGATGGCGGCGAGCGCGCTCGGCAGTTTCGGCATTCTCGCGCTCGTCCTCGCGGCCGCCGGAATTTATGGCGTCATGTCCTACGTGGTTGCCGGGCGCACGCGCGAGATCGGTCTGCGCATGGCGCTGGGCGCGCAACCGGGCGATATCCGCGGCCTCATTCTGCGTCAGGGGATGCTTCTCGCCGCGATCGGAACTGTCCTTGGCCTGATCATCTGCTTCGGCGCCACCCGGCTCCTCGATGCCGTGCTTTACGGTGTCAGCGCGGTCGATCCGATCACTTTTGCGATCGTCACTCTGCTCCTTGGATCGGTCGCTTTGCTCGCCTGCTGGTTTCCCGCGCATCGCGCCACCCGGGTCGATCCGATGGTGGCGTTGCGCGCGGAGTAGCGGTTGTAGCCGGGGGCGGTGACCCCGGCGGGCCTGGCGGTTGGCTACGTCTTAGACCAGCCGGGGTCAACGCCCCCGGCTACAACACAACTCTTCTATTGACAGTCTATATGTCGATACGCTACTCCTATAGACAGGCAATATGAACCGATGAATAAGAAAGCCGATCTCCTCCAGGGCACGCTTCATCTCCTCATTCTCCGGGCGCTCGCGCCCCAGCCTCTTCATGGCCTCGGGGTCTCGCTCCGGATCAATCAAATCACCAAAGAAACCTTTCACGTGAAGCCGGGCTCGCTCTTCCCCGCTCTCCATCGCATGGAGGAGGCCGGCTGGCTCAAATCCTCCTGGGGCGAATCGGAAAACAATCGGCGCGCCAAATTTTATACCCTGACCAAAGCGGGCCGACGCCAGCTCGAGCGGGAGACGGAAGATTGGCAGCGCATCTCGATGGCGATCGGGAGTGCGCTGAGCGCGACCTAGCGGAGCTCGTTATGCGACTGCTCTCATCGCTCTCGGCGTTTTTCCGAAATCTCTTCGCGAAAAATCGCGTGGAGAGCGATCTCGCCGCGGAGATGAACTCCTACCTCGAGCTCTCGACCGCTGCCAAAGTGCGCGGTGGGCTGGACGAGTCTGCGGCCCGCCGCGCTGCTGCGGTCGAGCTCGGCGGAAGTGAGCAGGTAAAGGAAGAAGTCCGCGAGATCCGGCTCGGTCATCGGTTGGAGACGTTCCTGAAAGATTTGCGCTTCGGCCTTCGTTCGTTAGGTAAGAGCCCTGGCTTCACCGCCGTCACGCTACTCACGCTCGCGCTCGGGATTGGCGCGAACACCGCCGTCTTCAGCATCGTCAATGCGGTTGTGCTTCAGCCGTTGCCCTACCGCGCACCGGAGCAACTCGTTCAGGTCTGGATTGAGTCACACATCTCGGTGGCGAAAACGGATTACGTCGAAATCAAAAAGGCCGCCTCGTCCTTCGAGGACCTCGCGGCCTACAGCGGCTGGGGTTTTACCGTCACCGGCGGTGGTGAGCCCGCCAAACTCGAGGGCGCGCGAACGACCGCCAATCTTTTTCCCCTCCTCGGCGTGCAGGCCGCGCTCGGGCGAGTCTTTCGGTCGGATGAAGATCAGCCGGGTCACGATCAGGTGGCACTCCTGAGCTACGGTCTGTGGCAAAGTCGCTACGGCGGCGATCCCCAGATCGTGGGCCGCGCGATCACGGTGGATGGAGCGCCACGGACCGTCGTCGGGGTGATGCCGAAAGACTTCGACTTCTTTCGGGCGCACCCGGCGGACCTCTGGTTGCCGGCCACGCTCAATCCGAGCGACCAGGACGATTACTCGGCCGGCTACCTGACGCTGCTCGGGCGCTTGAAGAACGGCGTGACCGTGGCGCAGGCGCAATCCGAGATGACGGCGATCGCGCATCATCTTCTCGAGAAGCGCGTCGCAGCACGCGCGGCCGCCGGGCCACTGGTCGTTCCGCTGCAGGACGAAATGGTGGCGGATGTGCGCACCATGCTCTTCATCCTCCTCGGCGTGGTCGGATTTGTTCTCCTCATCGCCTGCGCAAATGTCGCCAACCTGCAACTGGCGCGGACGAGCACGCGGCAGCGCGAGCTCGCGATTCGCGCGGCTCTGGGCGCGACGCGCGGCCGGCTGATCCGTCAACTCCTCACAGAAAATTGCCTGCTCGGGCTCCTCGGTGGCGCCGCTGGAGTAGCGCTCGCTTGGGTCGGGCTCGACCTGCTCCTCCGGCTCCTTCCACTGCAACTGCCGCTTAGTGGCGCGCCCGGCATGAGCGGTGCCGTCCTCCTTTTCTCGTTAGGCGTTTCCGTCCTCACCGGGCTCCTTTTCGGACTTGCCCCGGCGCTGCAGATTTCGCAACCGGACTTGCAAGCTCCTCTTAAGGAAGGCGGGCGCACGGCCACGCCCCGCGCCGGGCGCCGGCTTCGTTCCCTTCTCGTCGTCGTGGAGGTGGCGCTGGCATTGCTACTGGTGGTCGGCGCCGGGCTTCTCATCAAGAGCTTTGCCCGCTTGCAGCAGGTCGATCCCGGGTTCAATCCGGAGCGGGTCATTTCCTTTCAACTTTCGCCGGCGATCGAGGATGCCGGCCGCGCCCGCGTTTATTATCGCGAGGTCTTCGAGCGGCTGGAAGCGCTTCCCGGCGTCCAGTCGGTGGGCGGAATCCATCTCCTCCCGATGAGTGAAGGTAACTGGAATCCAGGTTTGAAAATCGAGGACCAGCCCGCCGCGCCGGACGCTTCCGTGGAGAGCATTAACTGGAGGCTCGTCACGCCGGATTATTTTCGGGCGATGAAGATCCCGCTCCGCGCGGGCCGGTTCTTCAAGGCAACTGATAACGAGAATGCGCCCGCCGTCGCCCTCATCAACGAAACGCTCGCGCGCAAGTACTGGGCAGGCATGAGTCCGCTCGGGAAGCGCGTCCGCACGGGTTTCGAAAAGAAGGATGAGTGGGCCACGGTGGTCGGCGTTGTCGGCGACATCAAGCAGCAGGGCCTCAGCAATCAAACCGAGCCGGAAATGTATCGCCCCTACGTGCAGCATACATTTCTTCCCGACATGACCGTGATGGTGCGCACAACTGCGGATCCGGCCGCGCTCGCTTCATCGCTGCGGAGTGCGGTCTGGTCGGTGAACAGGAACGTGCCCATCACCCACCTGACACCGATGGAGGAGGTCGTCGCCCACTCCATCTCGCAAGCTCGCTCGACCATGCTCTTGCTTGCCCTTTTCGCGCTCGTCGGGCTGATCCTCGG
Source organism: Chthoniobacterales bacterium (assembly GCA_038324295.1). Lineage (GTDB taxonomy): Bacteria > Verrucomicrobiota > Verrucomicrobiia > Chthoniobacterales > UBA10450 > Palsa-1392. Next base: position 3,782 of record JBBQHV010000077.1, on the reverse strand, counting down.
CGCGATCGGAATCTACGGAGTCATTTCCTACACCGTGACGCAGCGCACTCCGGAGATCGGCCTGCGCATGGCCCTGGGCGCCGCGCCCGCTGACGTGCTCAAGCTCGTTCTCGGTCAGGGGCTAAAGTTAGTCTCGTTAGGTATCTTCGCGGGATTGTTAGGCGCGCTCGCCCTCACCCGTTTGCTTTCCAGCCTCCTCTTTGGGGTCAGCGCAACGGATCCAGCGACATTTGCGCTCATCGCCGTGCTCCTCCTGATCGTGGCCCTGCTCGCCTGTTACTGTCCCGCCGCGCGGGCGACGCGGGTGGATCCCATGAGCGCGCTGCGCTGCGACTAACGATCCTCCGATTCGCAGGATGATGGAGCCCTCAAAAAAATCTGGTTGACACGTGATGCCGTGTTGCACACACTGTGTGTTACATAGTGTATTACACACCGTAAATGAGCGTCACATCGAAACCCGATCTTTTTAGCACTCTCCGCCTCGAGTTGCGCCGCGGTTTGCTCATCGTCGCCGTCCTCGCCCAGCTCCGGGCCGAACATTACGGCTACACTCTGCGCAAGGATCTCGCTGCGCTCGGAATCGAGATCGATGAAGGCACGCTTTATCCGCTCCTTCGCCGGCTCGAAACTCAGGGCTTGCTGGAGAGCGAATGGCGCGAGGAGAACAATCGTAAGAAGCGTTTCTACAAACTCTCGCGCGACGGGCGCGCCATTCTCAAGCAGCTCCTCGCCGAGCTCGAACAGATCAATTCTTCTCTCACCCGGATTATCTGACCTAACGACTAACGAACCATGCAACTCCTCGACCGCTACCTCACCGCCGTAAAATTCTGGCTCCCGAAAAAACACCGTGACGACATCGCGGCCGAGCTCGCGGCCAACCTCCAATCCGAGATCGACGATCGCGCGGCGGAGGAGGGTCGCCCGTTAAGCGATGACGAAGTCGCCGCGCTCCTCAAACAACACGGTCCGCCCTTTCTCGTCGCCTCACGTTTTCAGCAACCGCCGCGCACGGTTAGCTTCGGCCGGGAGCTAATCGGACCGGTTGTCTTTCCGTTTTACTGGATCGCGATCAAAGTGACTCTCCTCCTTCTCCTCATCCCGGCGGCCATCCCGGCGTTGGTCCTTGAATCGCATTTTCGGGTGACAAGGGAAGTCATTAGGCTGCTCTATCGGATGCTTCATCTCGCCTTGCCCACGCTTTTCTTCGTCACGCTCGCCTTCGCGCTCTTCGATTTCTGCCTGCGCGAATTTCATCTTTTCGAGAAATGGACCACCGCCTGGGATCCGCGCGAACTGCCGGCGCCGGCCGAGCAGAAAAAGCAGGTGCGCCGTTCCAGCTCGATCGCCGGCATTATCCTTACCTCCATTTTCATTCTCTGGTGGATGAACCACGACGTGCCCGTTCTCGTCGTGGGAGAGAGCGGTGGACATCTGCAGTTTGCGCCGATCTGGCAGGCATTGCATTTGCCCATCCTGCTCGTCGGCTTCGTCTGCCTGGCGCAACACTGGATTAATCTCGCGCAGCCGAACTGGCGCTGGCTCCCGCCGACCACCGGACTCATCAACAGCATCGCCGGTCTCATTATCGTTTACCCGCTGCTCACGACCCATCCACTTCTCCTCGTGACCGACGCGAAAGGCGTGCCGATAAACGCGGCCGATGCCACCCAGCTCCAGCAGATTCTCTGGCTCGCTCTGTTTTCGGTCTGGATCGGGATGATTATCGTCGGAGTCGTTTACGCCTGGCGGCTCGTCTGGATTGCCTGGCAAGCGATGCCCCAGTCAGGCGCGCCGCGCGCGAATGGCGTCGCGCACATTTAGGTGATCGCACGAACCAGCGCCGTCGCGCACGATTTGCCGGAGTGACTCAGGGCGAATCGTAGACTCGAGAAGGGCGACACCGGTGTCCCCTCCCGCGGCCTTCACAATGCCGGCGGCGAAGAGTTGGCCGGCGAGATCGAAGGCGAGGCCGGCCGTGATCAGGAGCTTTCTATTTCATACTCTTTGACACGTGAAACAGCTGGACAGTATGCTGTCCAGCTCATGAAATCCATTACCTACACAGCGGCGCGGGAGAATCTGGCTTCAACCATCAACCGCGTCTGTGAGGATCAGGCGCCCGTGGTGATCACGCGGAACCGCGATCAGGCGGTCGTGATGCTCTCGTTGGCCGAGTATGAATCGCTGGAAGAGACGGCGCATCTTTTGCGTTCCCCGGCGAATGCGAAGCGACTCTTGAGGTCGATCGACTCGCTCGAACGCGGGAAGGGTGTCCGGAAAAAGTTGAAACTGGGGGCGTGAAGCTTGTCTTCTCGGAAGACGCGTGGGCGGAGTATCTCTTCTGGCAGGAGACCGATCCGCAGGTGTTGAAGCGCATTCACCAACTGATCAAGGACATGCTCCGCGATCCCTATCGCGGCATCGGAAAGCCGGAACCACTCAAACATGCCCTGCAGGGCTATTGGTCTCGTCGCGTCACCGGCGAGCATCGCGTTGTTTATCGCGTTTCGGGCAACGATCTGCGAATCGCGCAGCTGCGCTACCACTATCGACGCTAGAGCGCCAGGCTCCCCTGCTTCACACTGGAAGCGGCTGTTGTGGTCACGCTCTCGAATTTTTTTACCAGGTCATCGAGCTTGGCGACGTAATAGTCGGTGTTCTCGTCGCGGTTTTGCGGGTCGAAATCGGTCACGAGCTTGGCCGCTTCGTAGGCGGCGACCTTTTTCGGCGTCGCCTTCACGTAGTAGCTGATCTGGTCGCCCGGTTTGTAGTTCCGGCCACTCGTTAGGGCAAGCTCGTAGGCGGCGGCGCGGTTACGGCCGCCGGCCGCAATTTTTTGCCGATACTTTTCGAGCGAATCCTGCAGCGTGTCGGTCTTCATGAGCATTTCGATCGGCCACTCGCGCTCGCGGATTTTTCTCTCGAACTCTTCTCGCAGCGCCGGGATCGCAGCGCCTTTTTCCTGCATGAGGAGCCTGATCATTTCCTCGAGAAAGACGCGCTGGAATTTCTCCAGCCCGCGCGACTTGAGCGCTCCGCCTTTGAGCGTGACGACGCCGTCCTTGTCGAGAAGCGCGTAGTTCTTGGCCTTGTAGCTGAACATCGCTTCGAATTGCTCGTCGAACTCGACTTCGATGCCCGGAGGAAGTTCTTTCGCGAGCCCCGCGCGGTGCGTGTCTATCTGTGTTGTAGCCGGGGGCGCTGACCCCGGCGGGTCTGGCGCATGGCCAGCTCTCAAGCGGCCGGGGTCAACGCCCCCGGCTACAACATTACCGGGCGGCACGAAGTAGATGCCGTCGGTATCGACCTCGATAACCTGCGCGCCCTGTGCTTTGAGCCATTCGATCATCTGCTTAAGAATGTCGCGACCGATCTGGGTAACACGCGCGGCCGCTTCGAAGTCGGCGAAGCTGCCCTGGGCGAAACCGAGATAGCCGTAGAAGCTGTTGATCAGAATCTTGAAGGTGTTTTGCAGCGCATGGAAATAGCGACGCTGCGGAGCGCCTTTCGCGTCGCGCATGTCGGCTTTCGCCTGGAGACGAAACGTGCGCAGGTCGGTGAGGAGGTGGCGAAAGATCTGGAGCTGATCGTTCACCGGAAAACAATCGAACTGGAGCATGATCGAGGGATAGAGCGAGGCGACGTCGCAATGCCAGACGTTCCGCGCCACGCCGGTGAAAAAGATGTCGGTGTAACCGCCCTCGAAGCCACGCGCCATCGGCATCTCGGGGATGCTGTGCCGCTGCCGGAGATATTCGCGGAGGAAGAGCGCGTTG
>JBBQHV010000076.1:0-7939 GCA_038324295.1 Chthoniobacterales bacterium | reverse complement strand
GCTTGTTGATAAAGCTTGATCGCCGTTTCGCGGTCCTCTTCTGAAGGCTTGAAACGAACTTCCAGCTCGCGGGCGCGCAGATAAAGCACGTAGGCGTCCGGGTTATCTGTTGGTCTGATCGCGAGATCGGCCCTTTCTTCGAGGGTAAGGTGGGCCTGCAAGGCGCGAGCGATTTCGATCGCCAGTTGCCCTTGAAGGGAAAGCGTATCGCTCAGGGTGCGTTGGTAACGCTCCGACCAGACCTGCCGGTCGTCGCGGGTGTCGAGCAGCGCCACGTTGATCACGATATCTTTGGCGGAGCGGCGGACACTGCCTTCGACCACGTGCGAGACGCGGAGCGTCTTTCCAATCTCATGCAGCTTCCCAGCGGCAGCCGCTTCCGGGTAGGCCCTGACGGAAGCGCGTCCGATCACTTTGAGTTCTTTGATTTTCCCCAAACTTGTCAGGAGATCATCCTGAAAGCCGGCGGCGAAGAACGCGTTCTCTTTTTCCGCGCTCAAGTTTTGGAAGGGGAGAACGGCGATGCTTTTTTCTGAAGCGGCAAATTCCGGCTGCCTCCCGACGTGATCGGGGAGTAGCCAGAGGACCGTCGCGCCTAACAATAAGCAGGCGATGCTCGCGCCGGCCAGGACGGGGTTGCGTCGCGCCCAGCGCCAGAGGCGGGCCGGGGCGTAGACCGGGCGGGCGAGGATGGGCCGGCCTTCGAGCCAGCGTTCCAGGTCTTCGGCTAAATCTGCAGCGCTTTGGTAGCGAGCTTGCGGGTCGCGCTCTAGACAACGCGCGGTGATTGTTTCCAGATCGCGATCGAGCGACCGGGCAAACGAACGCAACCTCGGCGCCGGACCCGCGGCCGCCTGCCGGATCACCGAAAGCACATTCGCGCCGACAAACGGTGGGCGCCTGGCGAGCAAATTAAATAAAATCGCGCCGAGACTATAAACATCCGTCGCCGGAGTGAGGTCGCCGGCGGCGCTTTCCGCTTGTTCGGGTGCGATATAGCCGGGCGTTCCGAAGGTCGTGAGGGTCTGGGTAAGATCGCTGTTTTCCGTCAACCACTTCGCCAGCCCGAAATCACTCACCAGCGGTTCGCCTCGGCCATCGAGCAGGATGTTTCCCGGCTGAAGATCACGATGCAGAATGCCCTGGCCATGCGCGTAATCGACGGCGCGCGCGACTTTGGCGAGCAAGCGCACACACTCGCGCGGCTCGGCGCGCAGAGCCGGGGCGGCGGTGCGCAGGCTTCCGCCGGTCGCGTACTTCATGCTGAAGAACGGCAGGCCATCCTCGCTCTCGCTGACTTCGTAAATCGGCAGAATGTTGGGATGATCGAGCTTCGCCGCCGCTGCCGCTTCGCGCCGGAAGCGCGCCAGGGTCTCGTGCGAGTCCGCCTGGTAAGCGAGCACGCGTTTGAGAGCGACGATGCGGCGAGAGTGTCGCTGCCGTGCGCGATAGATCACGCCCATGCCCCCGCGTCCTATTTCCTCGAGCACTTCGTACTGCCCGAGGCGCCATTCTTTGTCGGGCACGTCCGCTTCTGCGAGCACGCTTTCAAACGCCGCGCGCGAGGCCTCTCCCTCCGCCTCGAGTCCCTCGCGCAGGAGGCAGTTAATGCAGGTCCCCTCCTCGAGCCGGGTGGTCGCACCACACTTCGCGCATTGTGCCGGAGTCTCGATTTCGTCCGCGACAGAATCAGAGAATCCGGCCGGTTTATTCATCACGGGGCGGCGGCGAGGGCCGCGCACAAATGCCGAATCTCCTCATCAATGTCGGCCGGACTTTCGACCGTGTGCGCGACTTCATCGCGCAGCAGCCACCGGTAACGCTCTCGCAAATTGTGCAACTGTTTTTTCACCATTGTCTCTGCGACCCCGAGGCGGGAGGCGAGAGCGGCATAGGAAGTCTCGGCGCGTTCGGTCGTGAGGTGAGCGCTCAGCGTTTCATAAAGCCGGAGCCGGCCCTTGGCCTCGCATTCCTCGCGCAGGCGACGCAGCGCCTGTTCGACCACGGTGGTCGCCCAACGCAAATCGAACAATCGCTCTGGTGGCAAAGTTTCGAGCGCCTGAATCGAAATCGATAAGTGCGAGGGCGCTTCGGCCATCCAGTCATCCCAGGAGACGAATTTTAGATCGCCGCCGCGTTTGCGAGCCTGCTTCCTCTCGCTGGCGTGATGGAGAAAATTCTGGAGCGATTTAAGGAGAAACGAGCGGAACCGGCCGCGACTTTCGTCGGCCTGTCGGAGCCAATCGCTCTTCAGGATCATGACAAAAAAATCCTGGGTAAGGTCTTGCGCATCCTCGCCGGAATAGCCGCGCCGGCAGACGAAGGAGAAGATGGGCCGCCAATAGGTTCGGCAAAGCTCGCCCAGCGCTTCTCCCGCCGGTTGCCCGCCCTTCTCGAATTGGGCGCCGGACAGCACAAGGCTCCAGCGGGTGGTGACAAACGCGCGCGGCTCCAAGGTGGCATCCTGCATCTGGCCTCCGGAATTCACCACTTCAAGGTCGGCTTTTTTCCTTCAGAGGCAAGAATAACAGCCCTTTTAGCCCGGCTCCAAGCGAGAAATAATCCGGAACTTAGAAATAATCCGGAACTTTTCGTCCCCGTTTCGTTAGAAAACGGGGAGGAGAAGATCGGCAAAGGCAGAACCTCGAACTCCAGCGCAGCAATCTCAATGAGGGAAAATCCTATGACGAAACATCTGAATACGAGACGACGATTGCTTGGCTGTGCGGCAGGTTTTGGTCTTTTCTTGCTTGCGCTCAACCGCGCGGCTCTGGCGGCGACGTTCACCGTGGAGGTAGGTCCCGGCGGAGCTATTGTTTTTTCCCCTTCCGTCGTTTCCATCCAACCTGGAGACACAGTGAAGTGGGACTGGAAAAGCTCCATGCACAGCGTCACATCCGGCCCTCCCGGTGGATTCACGGGTCTGTTTGACTCGGGAGTCCTGGGCAACGGTTCGACGTTTTCCTTCACTTTTCCCAATTCGGGCACATTCACTTATCATTGCACACCCCATGGCGCCTTTGGCATGACGGGTGTTGTTGTGGTTGCCGGGGCGACGCCAACCCCCACACCGATTGCGCAATCACTTAACGTCTCGACCAGACTGCAAGTGGGGACCGGCGATAACGTCATGATTGGTGGATTCATTATCACCGACAACACGGTGAACGGACCCATTGGACCGGCGAACGTGACCGCGGGTGCACCGAAGAAAATCCTGCTCCGCGCGATCGGGCCTTCGCTTGCGGATGCCCATCCCCCGGTCCCGGGTGCGATGGCCGATCCGGTGCTGGAACTCCATGCGGGAGATGGCTCGCTCATCACGACGAACGATAATTGGAAGCTCCGTTCTGACGGCACCAGCCAGCAGGCCGAGATTGAGGCGACGACGGTCCCGCCGACGAATGACCTCGAGTCCGCCCTCATTGCGACGCTCAACCCGGGCAACTACACGGCAATCGTCAGCGGCAAGAACAATGGAACCGGCGTCGGGTTGGTCGAGGTCTATGACCTGGATCAGGCCGCTCCGTCGCAGTTGGCCAACATTAGCACGCGCGGCTTTGTCGGAACGGACTCCGATGTTCTGATCGGCGGATTTATCCTTGGCCCGGCGAGCGCGCAGGACGCGCCGATCCTGGCGCGCGCGATCGGACCGTCGCTCCTCAACGCGAATCCGCCTGTCCCCGACGCTCTCGCAAATCCGGTGCTCGATCTCCGCGACGTGAATGGCAATCTCCTGGTCACGAATGACAACTGGAAACTGCGTTCCGACGGCACCAGCCAGCAGGCCGAAATCGAGGCGACCACCGTCCCGCCGACCAATGACCTCGAGTCCGCGACGCTTGCCACCCTCCCGCCGGGCAACTACACCGTCATCGTCTCCGGCAAGAACGCTGGAACGGGTGTCGCCCTGGTGGAAATCTATCGGTTGTCCCAGTAATCGCCTATGCCGGGAGATCGACATCGCCGTCGCCTCGCCCGGGTCATTCTGCTCATCGGCGCGCTGAGCCGGCCGCTCGCGCTGGCGGCGGATCCCTACGGCCTGGACAGCCGGGACCCGATCGGGCCCTACCTGAATGGCAACATGCCCTCGTTCGACGGCGACTTTGCCTTCCCGAGCGTGCTCTCCGCGAGCGGGGCCTTCACCGATGTCACCAATGTCGTCCCGACCCCCGGGCTGATTCCTTTTCAGCCCAACTCCCCGCTCTGGTCGGACGGCGCGGTCAAGAGTCGCTGGATCGCCTTGCCTAACGACGGTCCGCCCTATGACGCGAGCGAGCAGATCAACTTCGTGCCGACCGGCGAATGGACCTTCCCCAACGGCACGGTTTTCGTGAAGGAGTTCGATCTCGTCGTCAACGAGCAGACTCAGGAAAAGAAACGGCTCGAGACCCGGCTCCTCGTGCGGGACGAGTTTGGAGCCGTCTACGGCATCACTTACAAGTGGCGCGACGACCACAGCGACGCCGACCTGCTCCCGGATGGACTCGACGAAGACGTCTCGATCGTCGGAGCCGACGGCACCACCCGCATCCAGACCTGGCATTATCCGAGCCGCGCCGAGTGCCTCTTCTGCCACAACCCGCCGGCGAGTTATGTCCTCGGCATGAAGACCCACCAGCTCAATGGCACGCTCAGTTATCCCTCCACCGGCCGCGCCGATAACCAGCTGCGCACCTTCAATCACCTTGGAATGCTCAATCCCTCGATCGACGAAGCGGAGATTCCCAACTACCTGCACTCCGTCAGCGTGACCGACGCGACCGTCCCGATCGAGACCCGGATCCGGTCCTGGCTCGATTCCAACTGCTCGCAATGTCACCGGCCCACCGGTTACTGCCCGAGTTACGACGCGCGCTTTTACACCCCGCTCCCGGAGCAGAGCATCGCAAATAACGTCCTTCAGTTCCGTGATCTGGCGAATTCGGACATGTATCAGCGCGCCGATTCGGTCGGCGACATCAAGATGCCGCCCCTCGCGAAAAACCTCGTGCACGAAGACGCGATGGCGGTCATGCGGCAGTGGGTCGCGAGCCCGTTGGAAGTGCTCTCGGTGAACTTCTACCAGGATAACAGCCACCTCGCGGTGAGATTTAACAGCCGTGTCGATCCGGCGACCGCCACCGTCGCGAGCAATTACTCGCTCGATCAAAATCAAGTCGTCACCGACGCCGTCATGAGCACCGAGCCGGACACGGTCATTCTCACTTCTTCGCCCCTCGTCGCGAACATGTCCTACTCGCTTTCCACGAGAAATATCCAGGATACCGCTCCCTCGGCGAACACCGTCTGGCTCGATCGGGCCACCCCGTTCGTTGCCCAGTTCACGCCGCTGCCCACCGCGCATTGGCTGGCGAATCTCTCGACCCGCGTCGAGGTCGGGAGCGGAGACGACGTCATGATCGCGGGATTCATCGCCCGCGGCGGGTCGACCAAGCGGATGATGATTCGCGCGCTCGGTTCTTCGCTCGGTTCTTTCGGGATCGTCGATGCCCTGGCCGATCCGGTGCTGGAACTCTACGACGGCAGCGGGGCGTTGATCGCGACCAACGACAACTGGCGCGACAACGCCAACGCCCAGGAGATCATCGATACCGGCATCCCACCGGAGTCGGATAACGAATCGGTCCTGCTCGTGCAGGTGCCTTCCGATGACACCGGCGTTCCCTACACCGCAGTCCTCCGCGGAGTGAATGACACGACCGGAGTCGGATTAGTCGAAGTCTATGACCTCGATCAAGGCATCGGGCCGAACATTCCCAACATCTCCACGCGCGGCCAGGTCAATCTGGGCGAGGGCGTTTTGATTGGCGGCGTGATTGTCCTCGGGTCCAATCCTCAGAACGTCATCGTCCGCGCGCTCGGTCCGTCGCTGGCGAATGCAAGGCCGCCGGTCCCGGGCGCCCTGGCCGATCCGACGCTCGAGTTGTACGACGAGAATGGCGTCCTGCTCCGCAGCAACGACAATTGGCGGAGCGACCAGGAGGCCGAGATCCAGGCCACGACGCTGCCGCCGCCTAACGACGCGGAAGCAGCCATCGTCGCCACTCTCTCGCCGGCGCCTTACACCGCCGTCGTCCGCGGCGCGGGCGACACCACCGGCGTCGCGCTCGTGGAAATTTACGCGCTGAACTAGGTCGCGCGCCCGCGACTGTCGCCTCCCGATCCGCTAGTTCCAATTGCGTTGCCACAAATATCCGCGCTGCGGCAGTGGTCGGAGGTCATCGCTTCCGGCCGGTGGCAGGCGGAGAGCAGGAGCGCTCCTAGCAGCGTCGCCGTCCAGGCTGGCCGTCTCTGTTTCACTTCCTAAACCCAGAGCGTGCGGTCGAAGGTGCGATACTGGATCGCTTCGCTCACGTGGTCGGGCGAAATGGCGTCCGCGCCTGCGAGATCGGCGATCGTGCGGGAGACTTTCAGGATGCGATCGTAGGCGCGCGCGCTCAGGTTCAGTTCGGTCATCGCGACGCGGATTAGCTCCTGGGAGTCGTCGCTGAGCCGGCAATGCGCTTTGATCGCGCGCGCGCTCATGCGGGCGTTGCAGGTGATTTTCTTGTCGGCCTGGAAACGCTCCCGTTGTCTTTCGCGCGCGTGGCCGATGCGCGCGCGAATCGCATCTGATTTTTCCTCCGCGCGATTGCTCGAGATGTCGCGGTATTCCACCGCCGGCACTTCGATGTGAAGGTCGATCCGATCGAGGAGTGGTCCGGAGATGCGCTGGCGATACCGCTGCACCTGCACCGGACTGCAACGGCATTCGCGTTTCAGGTCGCCGAAATAGCCGCAAGGGCAGGGATTCATCGCGGCGACGAGCATGAACTCCGACGGGAATGTGACCGTGCCTGCGGCGCGCGAAACCGTCACCTGCCCGTCTTCGAGCGGCTGGCGCAGAACTTCGAGGGTGGAGCGTTTGAACTCCGGCAATTCATCGAGAAAAAGCACGCCGTTATGCGCCAGGCTCACTTCGCCCGGCGCGGGTGTGGCGGAGCCGCCTAACAATCCCACGTCGGAGATGGTGTGGTGAGGCGAGCGAAACGGCCGGGTCGCGACAAACGAGCGTTCTGCGCCTAACAATCCCGCGATGCTGTGGATTTTCGTCGTCTCGATCGCTTCCTCCAGCGCCATCGGCGGGATGATCGTGGCGATGCGTTTCGAGAGCATCGATTTACCGGAGCCGGGCGGTCCGATCATGAGAATATTGTGCCCGCCCGCGACCGCCACTTCGACGGCGCGCTTCACATGGCTCTGTCCTTTCACGTCGGCGAAATCGACGTCGTAAGTCTGATGCGTGGCGAAGAAGCCGCTCAGATCGCCGCGCACCGGTTCGAGCTGCGTTTCGCCGGTGAGAAATTGAAACACCTCGCGCAAATTGTGCGCCGCGAATACATCGATGCCTTCGACCATCGCAGCCTCCTGCGCATTGGCTGCGGGTACGATCAGCCCGCGTTTGCCCCGCCGCCGCGCCTCGAGCGCGATCGGGAGCACGCCTTTGACCGGGCGCACCGCCCCCGTCAGCGCCAGCTCGCCGACAAAGCTGTAACTCGCGATTTTCTCCGGCTCGATCTCCTGGCTGACCGCGATCATCCCGAGCGCGATGGGCAGGTCGAAGCTCGGCCCTTCTTTTTTCACGTCGGCGGGAGCGAGGTTGATCGTGGTGCGGGAACGGGGCCAGCGATAGCCGCTGTTGGAGATCGCGGTGGTGACGCGATCGCGGCTCTCTTTTACGGCGGTGTCGGGCAGGCCGACGAGGACGATGCCGGCATCGCCCCAGCCGGCGTTGACTTCGATTTCGACTTCGTAGGCATCGACGCCGAGCACAGCGGCGGAGTAGATCTGGGCGAGCACAACGGGAGAGTGTCAGAAGCTGGAGGTGCAAGGCAAGCCGCGTGCGCCGCAAAAATGCCCGGCCGGGAAGGGCTTGGCGGGATTCCTGCTTTCGACA
>JBBQHV010000075.1:0-7943 GCA_038324295.1 Chthoniobacterales bacterium | reverse complement strand
GATCAAGCACGCCGCCAATTCCTTCCTCGCCCTCAAGATTTCCTACATCAACGCCGTCTCCGCGATCTGCGAAGCGAGCGGGGCCGACGTCGAAAAAGTGGCCGACGGCATCGGGATGGACCAGCGGATCGGGCGAAATTTTCTGAACGCCGGGATCGGCTACGGCGGCTCCTGTTTCCCGAAGGACATCGCGGCTTTCATCACGATCAGCGAGCAGCTCGGCGTGCCCTTCAACCTGCTCAAGGAAGTGCAGCGGATTAATGCCGGGCAGAAAGAGCGTTTCCTCAAGGCGGTGCGCGACGCGCTCTGGGTTTTGCGCGACAAAAAAATCGCGGTCTGGGGGCTGACCTTCAAGCCGGACACCGACGACATCCGCTCCTCGGTCGCGATCGAGCTCGTCGCCGAGATGCTGCGGGAAGGCGCGAAAGTGACCGCCTACGACCCGAAGGGGATGGAAAAAGCGCGGGAAGTGAAAGCGATCGCGGACGCCCGCCTGACAAGCACCGCGATGGAAGCGCTGGAGGACGCGGAGGCGCTCATCATCGCGACGGAATGGGCGGAATTCGCCAACGTCGACCTCGCGGCGGTGAAGGAAAAAATGCACACCCCGATGGTCTTCGACGGGCGCAATCTTTACGACCCCGAGACGATGCAGAAGCTCGGCTTCCACTACACCTCGATCGGGCGTCCCCGCTCCAAATAGGAGCGAAGACGAGAAAACGTCGCCGCAGCAATTCCGGATTCCGGAATCCAAACTCCGGGGAGGACGGGGTGTCACCCCGTCGATGCCGGCAGTCTGCCGGCATCCGCGCGAAGCTGTGGCCGCGAGTCAGGTAGAACATCGTTAGGCGGAGGAGCGGGGTCGCACGACGGAATCTCCGAATGACGCAGCAAAGAGTCCGCCGATCCACCTTGCGCGCGGGTTGGAGGTGACACCTCCAACCGACGGGGTGACACCCCGTCCTCCCCGGAACGAGTGATCGCGCTCTGGGTAAATTTGCGGATGACCTCGTTAGGCGCAGCGTGAGAGGATGAAGCAATCCGGTCGCGCGCTCGCCCTCACCGCCCTTCGGCGCTGGCGCAGAGGAGCGGAGTTTGCCGATCGCATCGTCGCCGACACTTTCGCACGGAGCGGCCTGAGTCCGGCCGATCGCGCGTTCGCGCTCGAACTTTTTTACGGCGCCTTGCGCAACCTCACCCTCCTCGACTTTTGGATCGGTCAACTCCGCGCCGCGCCGGTCGATCCGGCCTCGCGCGATATTTTGCGGCTCGGCCTCTACCAGATTCTGCTCATCGAGACGGCCGCACATGCGGCGGTTTTCGAGACGGTCGAGCTGGCCCCGCCTCGCGCCCGCTCGCTGGTCAACGCCATCCTTCGCCGCGCGCTCCGCGAAAAGACCAGCCTAACGACAGCAGCCGGGGCCCAGCCGCTCGCTCTGCGCTGGTCGGAGCCGGGGTTTCTGATCGAGAAATGGGGCGCGCGGTTTGGCGCGGAAGCGGCGCTGGAGCTTTGCCGCTGGAATAACGAGCCGGCGCTGATCTACGCGCGGATCAACCCGCTGAAAATCGGTCCGACCGACTTTGCCGGGAAATATCCCGAGAGCGCTTTCCTGCCCCACGACTCGCGATTCGTGCGCCTGCCCGATCCGGCCCGCGCCCTCGCTGCGGGCGATTGTTACATTCAGGATCCAAGCACCGCGCTCGCCTGCGAATTACTCGCGCCCGCGCCCGGCGAGACGGTCCTCGACGCCTGCGCCGCGCCCGGCGGCAAGTCGGCCTACCTCGCCGGCCTGATGCAGAATACGGGCACGCTCGTGGCGGCTGATCGCGATGCCACGCGCCTCGAACGTTTGCGCGCCAATCTCGTCAGGCTGGGAGTGACGAATGCCACCATCGAGAAGCGCGATTGGCTCGACGCGACGCTGGAAGAACCCCCCGTCTTCGACAAAATCCTCGTCGACGCGCCTTGCAGCAATACTGGCGTGATGCGCCGCCGGGTCGATGTCCGCTGGCGTCTGCGGCCGGAGGATTTCACGAAGATGCAGGCGCTGCAGCTGGCCATTCTGCGCCGCGTCGGGCCGCTTCTCCGGCCGGGGGGTTCGTTAGTCTACAGCACCTGCAGCCTGGAAACGGAGGAGAACGAAGCCGTCGTGGAAAATTTCTTGCGCGAAAACCCGGCCTTTCGCCTAACGAAATCGGAAACCAGTCTGCCCTTCCGCGATGGTTTCGACGGCGCCTTCGCGGCGCGGTTGGAGCTTTCCTAAGGGGGCGGCGGACACATCTCGTAATCGTGCTCGTGCAAGGCGCAGGCGCGATTTGCATCGCTCCCCCACGATGGAATGATAACGCCCTATGCAAGATGCCCGTTTCGACAAGCTCGCCTCCCTCCTCGTCAATTATTCCACCAACCTGAAACGTAACGAGAAGGTCCTGATCGAGTCGTTCGATTGTCCGGAGGAAATGACGATCGCGCTCATCCGGGCGGCGCGGAAAGCCGGGGCGGTCCCGTTTTCCCAGATTCAGCGGGCCCAGATCAGCCGCGAGCTCGCGCTCGACGCGAACGACAAACAGCTCGACCTCGCCGCCGCGCATGAGCTGGCCCGGATGAAAAAAATGGACGCTTACATCGCGGTTCGCGGGAGCCACAACATCAGCGAGCTGGCCGATGTGCCGATCGATCGGTTGAAGCTGGTCGCGAAAAAGATGCGGCCCGTCCAGGACCAGCGGGTGCAGAAAACCAAATGGGTCGTCTTGCGCTGGCCGACGCCCGCGATGGCGCAACTCGCCGGGATGAGCACGGAAGCGTTTGAAGATTTCTTCTTCAAGGTCTGCACTCTCGATTACCGCAAGTTGCAGCCCGGAATGAAGGCGCTCAAAGCGCTCATGGAAAAAACCGACGAAGTCCAGATCAAAGGGCCGGGGACCGATCTGCGTTTCAGTATGAAGGGAATCAACGCCGTCATCTGCGGGGGCGATCGCAATATTCCCGACGGCGAAGTCTTCAGCTGCCCGGTGAAAGATTCGGTCCAGGGTCATGTCACCTTCAACGCGCCGAGCATTTATCAGAGCATCGGGTTCGATAACATCCGGCTCGATTTCCGGGACGGGAAAATCGTCGAAGCGAAGAGCAACCAGACGAAGAAGCTGAACGAGATTCTCGATTCCGACGCGGGGGCGCGCTACATCGGGGAGTTCTCGTTAGGCTTCAATCCCTATGTGCGCGAGCCGATGCGCGACATTCTATTCGACGAGAAGATCGCGGGCTCGTTTCATTTCACGCCCGGGCAGGCCTACCAGGAAGCCGACAACGGCAATCGCAGCCAGGTCCATTGGGACATGGTCTGCATCCAGCGGAAGGATTACGGCGGCGGCGAGATTTATTTCGACGGCAAGCTCGTGAGGCGGAACGGCGAGTTCCTGCCGAAAAATCTGCGCTCGCTCAACTGGACGAGCTTCAAATAACGGCGTTGTAGCCGGGGGCGGTGACCCCGGCTGGTCTTAGAGCCGGCCACGTCTCTCCCCGCCGGGGTCAACGCCCCCGGCTACAACGGCGTTAGGAACGCCGGCCGGAGCCGCCGAGCGGGTTGAGCTGGATCATTCCGATCTCGTTGCTTCCGCTCAACTGCACATTGCCGATCTCGAAGACCGGGGCCGCTTCGATCGCGCTCGGACCGGCGCCGGGCAACTGCACGGCGACGTTCTTCGAGGTCGAATTCAGGACGACCGACGCAATTTCAAACGACGGCGAAAATTCGACCGTGGCGATTTGGAAGGACGCGGTCATGAGGACCGAAGCCTGCGGCTGATGGACCGGGGTCAACTGCACCGGCGCGGCGGCCGAGCTGGAGACGAGCTGCAAACCCGAGATTTCGAACGAAGGCGTCGTGATCGGCGTGGGCCGCTGGGCCGAGGAAGGCGTGAGGCGCACCGTGCCGATGGCGGCACCGGCGCCGAGCTGCACGCTCGAAAGCTCGAAGGTGACCTGCAGGTTCATGGCCGGCTGCGGCTGCGTGGAAGGCGCGAGACGCATCGAGACGATTTTCGAGATCGGCTTGAGCTGAAGTGAGCCCATCTTGAAATTCGGGGTCAATTGCAGCGAGGCGATTTCGAGCGAGAAGGTCAACTGCACCGCGGTCTGCATGGCGGAAGAGGGCGCCGCAGTCGAGGCGCTGCTGGACGCGCTCTGGCCAGCGTTGGCGGCGGCAGGACGAGGTTCGTTGATGGCGGTGATGGGAGTCGATTCAGGCATGGTAACGGGTGTAGTTGACGGTGGTGTAGTGGATTGAGTGGTGATGATCTTAGAAGCAAACGAAGGAGTTTCAATGGAAGACTGCGGGCCCGGTTGATCGCCCGAAATGGCGGCATCGGCCGCGGCTTCCGGCGCGCTCGGGACGGATTTTTCTTCGGCAGGTTTCGATTCAGATTCGGTCAGTTCGGTCATAAACGCTTTGCTGGGTGCGGCCGCGGCCAATTGCGGGACAGGCTCGCCCTGGCCGACCGGTTCGGGGCGGGGCGGCACCGGCTTTACCTCGGCGGGCGGAGCGGCGGGCGGCGTGATCGGCAGAATGGCCTTCTCCTCTTTCGCGGCCATGATGGGACGGGCGAGCGAGGCGGGCGCGGGGAAGGGCGCGGTTGAGATCTCTTTCTTATCGCGGAGCGGCGCGGCCGGGACCGGGGCCGGAACGGAAGGCTTGGATTCTTCCGGCGGAGGCGCGGGCCGGACGGGAGTTTCCATTTTGGAAGAAAACTTCGCGACCGGCGGACGGAAGGAAGTCTCGACCGGCTTCGCTTCGGAAACCGTTTCCCCGAAGCCCTCCGGCGCACTAACCGTCGGTTCGTCCTCCGGCGCGGTCGCCCGGCCGGCCGTTATCCCAGAAGGCAGGACAGCCGCCCGCACGGCCGGCTCGCTGCCTTTCAACTTTAAGGAAAGTTTGGGCGGGCCGCCCTCCAGATTTTCGCGCCCAATCCGCCGTTCATGCCCATGGAAGGGAGCGGCGCCGGCGAAGCGCGGTTCGGTCTGCGGAAGCGAGGCTTGGTAGAGGGCAGTCCCGGCGCCCCCACGGCGCACCTGCTGCACGACGAGCCAGCCGAGAATAAGCACGGCGCCGAGAAGCAAGCTGCCAATCACCAGACTGCGCGGCTCCGAAATGCGATCGATCATTTCCGCAAAAGTCGGCCGCGAATATTCGCGAATCCGCGCCGGAGCGAGAGCCGTGGCCGCGGGCGTGACCGCGGAACTGGAGCGGACAGCTGAAGCGGCCGCAGTCTTGGCCACGGCGGTCGGGGCCGGCTGGGCGGCCGGCGGACGAACCGGCGGAGCGCTCGCCGCATGGACTGCGACGGGAGAGGAAGCTGCGACCTCCGCGGCCACCTTTGCGGCGACCGGCGCAACCGTGGGGGCGGCCGCGGTCGTGGCCGTGGTCGTGGCCGGCGCGGGTGCTGGTGTAGCTGAGGCAGCAGCGGCAGTGACAGGCGCCACGCCTGGGCCGGCAGCCGCAGTTGCAGCCGTTGCAGTTTGATTGGCTTGTTCCGTCCCCGGTGCAGCGGGAGCGGGCAGGCCGTCCGCCTGACCGAAGCGCATCTGCGGCGCCGCACCGGGCGCGGGCGTGGCGTTGGCTTGGGCGAGGGCGACGGTCGGCGGCGCCGTCTCCGGCGCGCGTTTCAACCAGCCGAGATCGTAAAACGTGTCGGCAAAAACAATGTTCAGCGCGGGGGAATAAATTTTCCGCGCGGAATTAATCCAGTCGTTCCCCTGGTCGGGATTATCGTGCTTAAAGGACCAGGCGGCCTGCGCGTAATAAAGCGCCGGGGTGTCGCCGGTGAACTTGAATTGATCCATCATCTTCTGCGCCTGGGCGTCGTTGCCCTCGAGCAGAAGCGTCATGTAGATCTTGTATTTGATGAGCTGGGCGGCCTGATTCGAATCGCCCCCGGGCGTTTCGCCGAAGAGCGCTTCGAGCCGTTCCCTCGATTTCGCGTAATCTTTTTTCTTAAACGGGATCTGGGCGAGATTGTATTGCGCTTCGCGGAATTTCGGGTCGGCCGTGAAAGCTTTGCGGAAAGCTTCCTCGGCTTCGTCGAACTTCTTCTCCTCCATGAAAATCTCGCCGCGCAGATTGTAGGAAGCCGCCTGGTTGGGCGCCCCTTCGTCGGCCTGATCGAGAAACTTGAGCGCCGCCGGGAAATCGCGCTTCTGGAAGGTGCGCTCGGCCCTTTCGTAATTCGCCTGCGCATCGGCCTTCATCCGTTCCGCCCGTTCCGCCGTGGAAGTGATCTCGACTGCCGCGCGCGACTCCCCGGCCGGCTTTTCCAGCCAGCCGATCTCGTAAAACGATTCCGCGAAAAGCTTGTTCAGCTCCGGCGAATAATGCTTCGCCGCCGCGTCCATCCATTCCTTGGCTTCCTTCTGGTTGTTGCGATGGAGCGCGAGGGCGGCGTTGGAATAATAAAGTGCCGGGCTATCCTTCTCGCCTTCGAACTTGTTCATGATCCAATCGACCATGTGCTCGCGGCCCTGGAGGACGAAGGTGAGAAGGATTTTGTATTGGATAAGGAGGCTGGTCTCGCCCTTCATCTCGTCGCTGTTTCCAGCCACGAGCGCTTCAAAGCGGTTCCGCGCTTCGGGCCAATCCTTTTTCAGGAACGGGATCTCGGCGAGGTTGAAACTCGCGTTCCAAAACTTCGGCTCGATGTCGAGCGCCTTGCGCAGGGCCGCCTCCGCCTTGTTGTAGTCGCCTTTCCGCATCAGGACGACGCCGCGAAGATTTTGCGATTCGGCGAGGTCGGGCTGGCGCGCGTCGATCGCGTCGAGCGCCTTGAGCGCGGCGTCGTAGTTGTTGGCGTCGAATTCGCGAAACGCCCTGTCATACATCGTCTCCAGTTCCGTCTTCGTCGGAGCCACGTTGGTGGCGGCGAAGGAGCTGAAAACAAGAAGAGAGAGGGCAGCAATGCGAGCGATCTTCATGACAGCTGCATCAAACTGTTGTCCACCTCAGATAACAAGTCTTTAATTTCCAAAATCCGGGCCAAGAAAAAATCGCCGCCCGCTCGATTCGAACACCGAAATGCTGCAAGTCCCATGCCCTCTGCATGATTGATTGGACCACCTGGCGACCCAGGCAACGGGCCAATCTTCTCTTCATCCTGCAGGACGAGAAAATCCTTCTCATCCGCAAAAAACGAGGCTTCGGCGCGGGGAAAATCAACGGGCCGGGCGGCAAGGTCGACCCGGGCGAGACGGCGCTCGAATCAGCTCTGCGCGAGACCTTCGAGGAGCTTGGCATCCATCCGCTCGGGGCTGAGCAGCGCGGCGAATTGCATTTTCAATTTTGCGATGGCTACAGCCTGCACTGCGTGGTTTTTCTGGCGCCCGATTTTTCCGGCGAGCCGCGCGAGACCGAGGAAGCGGTCCCGCTCTGGACGCCGATTGATGCTATTCCCTACGACGAAATGTGGGCGGACGACCGGCACTGGCTCCCGCTGCTCATCGCGGGCGAATATTTCGCCGGTTACTTCGAGTTCGATGGCGAGGAGCTGCTTAGCCGCGAGATCGTCGTTAGGCGAACACGGTAGCACAGGCATCTTGCCTGTGGGGCTTCCGGGCGTCTCGCCCGGAGGGTCAAATGGCACCCAGACACCGGGCGAGACGCCCGCTGGCCCCACAGGCAAGATGCCTGTGCTACACCTTCTCGAGCGCGAGCGCGGCGCTCCCGATGATGCCGGCATCGTTCCCGAGCGCGGCCGGCACGATCTCCAGCTGGTCGTGGAAAATTTTCATCGTCCGCTCCTCAATCGTCTGCCGAATCGGACCGAAAACATATTCGCCTGCCTTGGCCACGCCGCCGCCGATTACGATTCGATCGGGATTGAGCAGCCAGACGATGTCGCAGAGCGTGATCCCGAGATGAAAACCGACTTCCGCCCAGACTTTCGTCGCCACCGGA